>CAXYUL010000028.1:0-12522 GCA_964292095.1 uncultured Bacteroidales bacterium
CAACTTGTAAAATGGAAAGGTAGTGGTAGTATTGTTTATGATGGTAATACCTCTCCAAATATAGATGTTATTGCAGAGTATGAGCTTGTTATAGATGGAGCTAATAATCCATATAAGAATTGGTCTACTGTTACTCTGCCATTGGCGTATAGTAGTAAGTTTGATGGACAAAATCCAAGTCATATTGTTGTTATAATGTCTTCTAGTAAAGAGGGGGATAAGTTTATTGGAGCTTATGGAAGTAAGTTGAGTGTTGATAATTTTGTTATAAACTATTAATTGAGCAAATATGAAAACTTTAAAATATATATTATTAACTACAGTACTATTTATTTCAACTACTGTGTTAGCATTGCCCATAAATAGAGGAGGAGAAAGCAATAGGACGAGTCTTAATAGCCAGAGTAGAAAAGATGTAAATAGAACTCTAAATGATAGAACGTTTAAGGCTGGGGTTCTTGTTGGAACTGATATAGGGGGGGCTATTCCTGTGCCTTTTAAGTATATTCCAAAGACATTTAATCCTTATCCTCAATTGAATATTGCTATTGGTGCATTTGCTGGCTTACGATTATATGATAATTGGGATGTGGAGTTAAGTGTTATTTATAAAACTGTTGGGATGAAAGCAGATGCTATGGTAGAAAATCAAAAATATGAGGATAGAAGTAATGGCTTGTTACAATATTATACAGGTACAGCTAGTATGGATATGTCTTTTACTATGGTTGAGTTTCCAATTCTAGTTAATTATTCTTTTCCCAATGATATTTCTAAAGTTCAGTTTGGAGTTTATGTGGCTTATAATCTTAAACCTCAATTTACTACTTTGGCCACTAAAGGTTACGCAGGTGGAAGCCCTAATACTGTTAGTGTTATTGTAGATCCAGGTGGGCAGGCTATTAATATGGAATTTTCTAATACTCTTTCTGATTTAGATGCAGGGCTAGTGTTAGGGTATAAGCATACAGTTTATAAGCGTTTTGACGTTGGAGCTAGAATTAGTTTAGGCCTTTGTGATATTTTTAAAAGCGGCAGTAAGTTTTTTGATTATAAAATGTTGCACATGAGGGGCTCGCTTATGATAAGCTATAGGATTTTTTAACTAGTATATTTATGCTTAGTTTTTTGCTTTAGTGCCTATTTTGCATATTCTTTAAACAATTGCTATATTGCGACTGATATTACTTAGCTTATATGGAATTAGAAACTAATAGAGAGTTAGAGCTTGCCTTTAATTTTGTGGAGAATACTTCTAAAAATATTTTTCTTACAGGAAAGGCGGGAACTGGGAAAACTACATTTTTAAAAAATCTTAGGCTTAAAAGTCCTAAGCGAATGATAGTTCTTGCTCCAACAGGGGTTGCCGCCATTAATGCTCAAGGTGTTACAATTCACTCTTTTTTCCAATTACCATTTGGCCCTTATATTCCAAAAAGCGATACTTCCTATGGCGAATTAGAAAATTTATTTACTAAAACAGCTTCTAAAGTAGAATCTAATGGATTAAGAATTAATAGACTAACTAAGGAAAAACTTAATATTATTAAGACATTAGATCTCTTAGTTATTGATGAGATTAGTATGGTTAGGGCAGATTTGCTTGATGCTATTAGTGATAGTTTGTGTAGGTATAGAAAGAGTAATAAACCCTTTGGTGGGGTTCAACTTTTAATGATAGGAGATATGCAGCAGTTATCGCCTGTTGTAAAAGAAGATGATTGGAATTTATTAAAGGAAAAGTATCAGAGTCCTTTCTTTTTCTCTAGCGAGGCCTTAAGAAGGTCTAATTTTGTAGCGATAGAGCTAGAATATGTGTATAGACAGCAAGTTAGAGATTTTCTAAAGCTCCTAAATTTTGTTAGAGATGGGCTAATAAATAATGAAGTGCTAAGCAATTTAAACAAACGTTATATTCCAAATTTTAATTCAGATAGTGCTGAGGGATATATTACTTTGTGTACTCATAATCATAGTGCCCAAAAAATTAATGCTACTAAATTAGCAGACTTAGATACTAAAGCTTTTTCGTTTATGGCTGATGTTACTGGTACTTTTCCAGAATATATGTATCCTACAGATAATGAGTTGGTGCTTAAGGTGGGAGCACAAGTTATGTTTGTACAGAACGATACAATGCCAACAAAGCGTTACTACAATGGCAAGATTGGTAATGTTAAGGGAATTTTTAATGATTTTATTTTAGTTGAGAGTGATGGCGTAGATATTATTGTTAGCCCTAGCGAGTGGTACAATATGAAATATGCAATTGATGATGCAACAAAAGAGATAGTGGAGAGGATAGATGGAACATTTAAACAGTACCCTCTTAAGTGTGCATGGGCTATTACAATTCACAAAAGCCAAGGTTTAACTTTTGAGAAGGCTTTAATTGATGCAGAGAATTCTTTTGCCCATGGTCAGGTTTATGTTGCTTTGAGTAGGTGTAAAACTTTAGAGGGAGTGGTTTTAAAGACTCCATTACAGCGTAATTCTATTGTTAGAGATGAGCTTTTATCAAATTTTGGCTCTTACGTAAGCGAAAATTTGCCATCTGAACAGACCTTAGATTTATCTGTAAAAGAGTTTTATACGACCATGTTAATAGACCTATTTAAGTATGATAGTTTTAATTATAAATTTAATGCTGTATATAGAATTATTAATAGTAATTTATATACTATTTACCCCAAATTAGTTGAGGTGTGGAGGTGTGCTAAAGATAAGATTGATGCTCAATTGCTAAGTGTAGGAGAAAAGTTTGCTAAGCAACTTAATCTGCTTATTTATAAATCTCTAGCATATAAAGATGATGTACTTATAAAAGAAAGAGTAGATAAGGGCTTAGAGTATTTTAAGTGTAAATTAGAAGAGATAGTAGCCCCTTTATTTGCAGATAAAATGCCTATCATAGATAATAAAGAAACAAAAAAACAATTAAAGCTTGCGTGGGATCGCTTACTAGAGGAGTTTGAAATTAAGACAGCTGCTATAGAAGCGTTTTCCAATAATAATTTTGATGTTTCTAAATATTTAAAGATTAAATCTGATATTATTTTAAGTGAACGATCAGATAAAAAATTAAGAGCTAGCTCTATATCAAATGCTAAGGTTGAAAATGCTATAAAAGACAATAACATAAGTACTGATGTTGCAAATGAGAATGTTTTTAATAATTTAATTGCATTTAGATTGGAGGAGTCTAAGGCTAAGAAGGTTCCTGCTTATGTAGTGCTGCTCCAAAAAACTATAATAGAAATTTCCAATACCTTACCATCTGATATTGAAGAATTGCTTAAGATTAAAGGAATTGGAAAGAAAAAGGCAGAACTATACGGAAATAAGATTTTAAAGATAGTAGAACAATATAAATAGATAATATAAAAAAATAATTTCAAAAGATGTTTTTTCAAAATTAAAATGTACTTTTGCAAGTTAGTAGAAACTACAATAAAGATTTACAAATATTACAATATGGATTATAACACACAACGCAAAAAATTATTAATGCCTGAGTATGGTCGTCATGTGCAGCAGATGATAGATTATGTTAAGACACTTCCAACTAAAGAGCAGAGAAACAAACAAATACAAGCTGTTGTTTCTGTAATGGGGACGCTTAATCCACAACTAAGAGATCTTAATGATTATAAGCATAAATTATGGGATCATGTACAGATTATTTCAGATTTTGATATAGATATAGATTCTCCATATCCTACACCAACTAAAGAAACATTATATACTGCTCCTAATACTATTCCATTGCAAAAGTCTCCTATTAAAGCAGCTCATTATGGAAGAAATATTCAAAATATGATAGAAACTATAGCTAAAAGAGAGGATGGTGATACTAAAACCTATATGATTAAGACCTTAGCGTCATATATGAAGCAGCAGTATCTAATTTGGAATAAGGATAGTGTTTCGGAAGAAACCATTTATAAAGATATCTTTAATTTATCTGATGGTAAATTAATTGTACCAGAGGGCGTGCATATAGGAATGGGGTTAAATGAGGGGGCTAGTTATCAGAGAAATAGCAGTGGTGTGCCTGTTAATAGAACACCTAATTTTAGAAATAAGAACAAGAATAATAGCAACAATAATAAACGTTGGAAGAATAATAGTAAAGGCACTAAATAGATAAGTTAATGTCAAAGAAAGATACTTTAAATAAGAGAGAAAAAGAAATAGCTAAAGCAGAAGTGGCGGTTCCAAAAAGGAAAGACAGCATATATTTATTATGCGGTCTTATTGCGTTATCGTTAGCCGTATATACCTTTGTGGCCTTAACTTCATTCCTATTTAATTGGATGGAAGATCAAAGTGTTTTTAGTACTAAAGATTTTTTTGCTAGTTCGGTTGATGTAGAAAATGATGGAGGGAAGATAGGATTAATATGGGCTAATTTCCTAATATCCAAACTTTTTGGAATGGGCGCTTTTATAATTCCTTTCTTTTTTGCAGGAGTTGCCATATTTTGTTTAAGAATTAAAAAAATTAGAATTATTAGATTTTTCTTTCTTTCTATTTTTGGCTGTATAATCTTATCAATTACCTGCTCTTTTATTTTTTCTTTCACTAATGTAGAAACATGGTTTGGTACAGGTGCTGGTGGATCTTATGGCCATTATGTTAATTTGTGGATGAAAAAGATGTTAGGCGCTACTGGAACTGGAGCAATACTTTGCCTTGCTATTATTACATGGCTCATATGTATGAATAGTAAAATTGTTCTTAAATTTAATAATTGGATAGATAAAATTACAGCTCCTAAACCTAAAAAGGTTAAAGAAGAGGTATTAGATATGCAGGATATTAAAGACCAAGAAACGTTAGAAGATACTGTATCAACTATTAACGATAGCTATAATATTAAAGATAAAGAGAATGTTGATATTGTAAATGATATTAAAGAGGATGATAATACAGATGTTATAGACCCAGATTCTAATCCTGTCTTGGAAATTCTATCATCTCCAGACTTGCCTTCTAGTTCTGATTCTACGGATGAATTAGATTTGGAATCGTTAAGACCAGATGAAAATAGCAATATAGAGCCAGAAAATATATCAGAAAAAGAGAGTGACGATAACTTTTTAGATCAATATACCGAAGGTCAGCTTAATACAATGTTTGATCCTCGTTTAGATTTAGCTAATTATCAGGCACCTCCAATTAACTTATTAGAGGATTATAAGGATAAATGGTACGAGGTATCTAGAGATGAGTTAGAAAAGAATAATAGGCAGATTGTTAAAACTTTAAGCAATTATAAAATTGGTGTTTCTAAAATATCGGCTCGTATAGGCCCTACGGTTACTTTATACGAAATTGTTCCAGCTCCTGGAGTAAGAGTTTCGCAAATTAAAAGGTTAGAAGAGGATATTCAGTTATCACTTGCGGCCAAGGGGGTTAGGGTGGTAACTTTAATAGGTACTAATGCCATTGGAATAGAGGTTGCAAATGAAAGGCCTAGTACGGTTTCTATGCTTTCTGTTATTGATGATGCTAAATTTAAGGAAGCTAATTATGATCTACCAGTAGCCTTGGGTAAAACAATTACAAATGAGGTTCTGCATTTCGACTTAGCAAAAATGCCCCATCTTCTTGTAGCAGGAGCAACAGGTCAGGGTAAATCTGTGGGATTAAATGCAATTCTAGCGTCTTTGTTGTATAGAAAGCATCCATCTGAGTTAAAGCTTGTGCTTGTTGACCCTAAGAAGGTAGAATTATCTTTATATTCTAAGCTAGAGAAGCATTTTTTAGCTAAGCTTCCCGACGCAGATGAGCCTGTTATTACAGATACTCAAAAGGTTATATATACACTTAAGTCTCTTTGTATAGAAATGGATAGTAGGTACGACCTATTAAAACTTGCGTCGGTGAGGAATGTTAAAGAATATAATGAAAAGTTCTTACAAAGGAGATTGAACCCACTAAAGGGACATAAATTTATGCCATATATAGTGGTGGTTATTGATGAGTTTGCAGATTTACTTATGACTGCTGGTAGAGAAATTGAGGAGCCTATCGCTCGTCTTGCGCAGTTAGCACGTGCAATAGGTATACATTTGGTAATAGCAACTCAAAGACCTACAACCTCTGTAATTACTGGAAATATTAAAGCAAACTTTCCTGCTAGAATTGCATTTATGGTTCGCTCTAGCATAGATTCTAGAACCATATTAGATCAGACAGGTGCTAATCAGTTAATAGGTAGGGGAGATATGTTGATTTCTACAGGTGGCGATTTAACTCGCGTTCAATGTGCATTTATAGATACAAAGGAGGTTGAGAGAATAGTTGATTTTATTTCTGCTCAGAGAGGATATTCTACAGCCGCATATTTACCGGAGTATACAGGTGAGGAAAAAGAGGATGGCGGAGCTGGAGTTGGTGAAGTAGATTTGAATAGGAGAGATGCTTTGTTTGAAGATGCTGCAAATTTAGTTGTAATGCATCAGCAAGGCTCTACATCTTTAATTCAAAGAAAAATGAATTTGCGATATAATAGATCTGCTAGAATTATGGATCAGCTAGAAGTTGCTGGAATTGTAGGACCTTTTGAAGGGAGTAAAGCTAGACAAGTTTTAGTTGGAGATCTTAGTGAGTTAGATCTTAGATTATCCTCCATTAGAGATATTTATGGTTAAAAATAGGCGTGTTATTATGAGAAATTTTTTAAGATTTTTTCTTATTTTTCTTTGTTTATGTTCTTTTAGCTTACAAGCACAGACTACTTCTAAGGCTGAGCTTGCTGAATTTGCAAAAAAAGTAAATGCAGGGAGACAGATTAAATTTATATTTACTCTTTTTGATTCAGGTAATAAGGTGTCTACAACAATAGGAGGTGAGGCAAAAATATATAAAAATAAATATTTTATTGCACTAGATAATGATTGTAAACTATATTCTGATGGAGTAACAAGTTGGTTATATAACCCAGATTCTGATGAGGTGATGATAACTAGCAATAATTCATCTGCAAAAAACATATTAGAAAACCCGTTCTCAATTTTAAGCCAAGATAATCCTAACTATAAGGTAAAATTTATACGTAGACTTGCTACAAGTTATCCTCAAGAGATTATTTGTATTGGTGAACAAAAACTAAGTATTAAAATATTGAGTTTTAGCGAATTAAGGAATATTAGTGATTCTGTGTTTATTTTTAAAACAGATAAGTACCCAGGTCTTACTATTAACGATTTAAGGTAATCTAGGTTAAAGTTAAAGTGTTTTTATGACTCAAGTTATAAATAGATCTATATCAAAAGATATTAGAGATGGGGATGAAAAGGCTTTTGAAGTTTTTTTTAGAGCAGAGTTTAGTAATCTTTGCCATTTTATAGAAAGTTATACTAATGATTTTCTGCTTTCTGGTGATATAGCGCAAGAGACGTTCATAAGTTTATGGGATAAAAGAGATTTAATAGATGAAACCCTTAATATTAGATCTTATTTGTATTCTATTGCTAAAAATAAAGCTCTAAATATTATTAGACAAAAATATTTTAGGCAAACAGATTCTATAGAAAAACAGCACTTAGAAATTATTATTAATTCTTTAGAGAGTAAAAGTGTAGAATCTAAGTTAGATTCTTTAGAACTAAAGGAGCTAATTGAGAGAACATATAAAAATTTACCATTAAAGGTTAGGGATAGTTTTGTACTAAATAGAAAACAAGGTTTATCGTATAGCCAAATTGCTAAAATTAAAGGTATTCCAGTTAAAGCAGTTGAGTATCAGATTAAAATTGCTTTAGTGTTTTTTAAGAGGAGGCTAAAAGATTATATGTTGTTTTTTTTGTAATTAAGTATCATATTTTAGGGTATAATACATTTTTAGGTGTATAACAATAAAGAAAGATTGAAGAATATACTAAGTATATAGAGAAAAATGGATATAAATAAAGAGATATTATTAAAGTATATAAAAGGTGATGCATCGGAACAAGTGCGTCATCAGGTAGAAGATTGGATTATACAATCTAAAGAAAACAAGGAGCTTTATAATAAAATTAAAGCAGATTATGTTTTTGATACTATGCCCTATTCTGCGGCACTTGGAACGGAGTATTCTAGAGTTAAAAAGCATATTTTACAATCTAAATCTAGTAGTAAAATTAATATCTTGGTAAAGATTGCAGCTATACTTTTTATTCCACTATGTATTTATAATATTAGCTTATTATCAACAAATCAATTATTTAAATATAGGTCTAAGAAGCTAGTTTCAACTCAGATCTATTTACCAGAACAGACGCAGCCGTGTTTTGAATATGTTGTAAATCCAGGAGTAAAAGGTAAGATTATTCTTCCCGACAGTAGTGAGGTTTGGTTAAATAGTAGTAGTAAAGTTATTTGCCCAAGTGAGTTTGATTCTACTCAGCGAATTTTGGAACTGAGTGGCGAAGCATATTTTAAGGTAAAGCATAATTCTAATTGGCCTATGTACATTAAAACTCCAAAAGGGGTGATAGTTAAAGTATTGGGTACAGAATTTAACATGTCTGCATATGATAATGATCTTAACTTTAAACTTACTCTTGTTAGTGGCAAAGTTGAACTTCTAAGGCAAAGTGAGAGTGAGGTAATTAATGTAAGGCCTATGGAGCAGATTCTTATTCCCGACAATAAAAATATTCAGGGTAAAATAGCTATTGCAGATATTAGTTACGATACTGCCTGGAAGGAGGGATACTTAGTCTTTGATAATTCTCCAATTTCGGAGGTAGTAAAAAAAATGGAAAGGTGGTTTGGTGTGCATATTAGTGTAAAGGATGCTAATTTACTAGATTATAATTTTACAGCTAGATTTAATTCTGAATCGCTAACACAAGTTTTAGAACTAATGAAAATTTCTTCTAAAATTAATTACTCTATAGATAAAAATAATGTGGCTCTTTATCTATAAAAATTTTGTTTTTATTTGATTATAAGCTATTTATATAGATTAAACTAATTTCAATTAACTTAATCTAATCTAATCTAATTTCTGTATATACCTTTATAAAAGTTAAAACTTATTTTCTAGTTTCTAAGATGTAATTACTATAAGATTTAAAAAAGTTTCTGGTTTTTTAAAGTTTTTTAGGGAGGTGCTATTTTTTTAGTGTATTACATTTAGAAAACTAATATAATACTTATGAATGAACAAACAAAAAAACGCGGTGCTAAACTCTGGCTTAGATGTTTAGTATTGGTAGCCTGTCTTAGTACTTTGTCTGTGGCCTTAAGTGCACAGACTGTTTCAATTAATTTCAAAAAAGAAAAACTTTCAGTTGTTCTTAAAGAAATTCAAAAACAAATTCCATATAATTTTCTATATAATAATTCTTTAATAGATGCTAATGAGTTAGTTTCTATTAATGTTAAAAACGAGAAAATAGAAAATATTATGGGAATATTGCTTAAGGATACAAAAATTGCTTATAAAATAGTTGATAAGCAAATTACTTTGTATCCTAAGGAATATAATCAGCCAAGCCAACCTAAAAAGGGAAATGTTCCTTATAAAGGTAAAATTTCTGATAGTAGCACTGGTGAACCACTAGTTGGTGTTACTATCAGAGTTTCTGGCACAGATACATATACTGTTACCGATATAGATGGCTCTTTTTCTATTGTAGCATCTAATGGAAGTATATTAGAAATTAAATCTTTAGGTATGAAGGCTAAAGAGGTTAAATGTGGAGAAAAAACTGATTTAATAGTAACATTAGAATCTGATACTATGTTAATTGATGAGCTAGTTGTTACAGGTATTACACAAACAGACAAAAGATTATTTACTGGAGCCACAGATAAATTAACAGCTGTTGATGTTAAGATAGATGGTATACCAGAGATAGGTAGGGCATTGGATGGCCGTTCTGCTGGTGTTTCTGTTCAAAATGTGTCGGGAACATTTGGAACAGCTCCTAAAATTAGAGTTAGAGGCGCAACATCTATCTTGGGTAGTTCAAAACCTTTGTGGGTTGTTGATGGTGTTGCATTAGAGGATGTAGTAGAAATTTCTTCGGATGCACTTTCGTCTGGAGATGCAACAACTTTAATTAGTTCTGCTATTGCAGGTTTAAATGCAGATGATATTGAGAGTTTCCAAATACTAAAAGATGGATCCGCTACTTCTATTTATGGCGCAAAAGCAATGGCTGGAGTTATAGTTGTTACAACTAAAAGAGGTAGATCTGGAGTTAGTAGCATAAATTATTCTGGTGAGTTTACATATAGAATGAAACCTAGCTATTCTAACTTTAATATAATGAATTCTCAAGACCAAATGGCTGTTTATCAAGAGATGCAACAAAAGGGCTGGCTAAACTTTGCCGAATTAGCAAATGATAATTCGAGCGGAGTGTATGGTAAAATGTACCAGCTGATAAATACTTATGATGCAACATCTGGTATGTTTGGTTTGCCAAATACTATAGAAGCACGAACAAGGTATTTGAGAGAAGCAGAGTATAGAAATACAGATTGGTTCCAAGAACTATTTAACAATAATATAATGCATAATCACTCTGTAAGTATGTCTTCTGGTAATGATAAAGCAAACTTTTATGCTTCACTTAGTGCTCTTTTAGATCCAGGTTGGACAAAAACAAGTAATGTTAGTAGATATACAGCAAATTTTAATGCTTCTTTTAAAATTTTAAAGAATTTAGAGTTAAATATTTTATCTAGCGGTTCGTATAGGAAGCAAAAGGCTCCTGGAACTTTATCGCAAGACGTTAATCCTGTTAGTGGAGAGGTAAAAAGAGATTTTGATATAAATCCATATTCTTATGCCTTAAACTCATCTAGAGCATTAGATCCAAGCGCTGTTTACACAGCAAATTATGCTCCTTTTAATATTAAACACGAACTTGATAATAACTATATAGACGTAAACGTGTCTGATGTTAAGTTTCAGGGTGAGTTAAAATATAAGGTTATAAAAGGTTTAGAGTTAAGTGCTTTAGGCTCTCTTAGATATCAAGCTACTACTCAAGAGCACAACATTACAGATTTTGCTAATCAAAGTATGGCTTATAGGGCAATGCCTACCTCTACTATACGAGATAATAACTCTTTCTTATATAAAGATCCAGATTATCCAAATTCTTTGCCTATAACAGTATTACCTAATGGGGGAATTTATAAAAGAACAGATAATAGCCTAACATCCTATGATTTTAGGGCTATGGCCAGATATAATGCCACCTTTGGTAATAATATAGTAAACTTTAATGGAGGAACAGAATTAACAACTATAGATAGACATTCTACTTGGTTTAGAGGTTGGGGTATGCAATATGCTTCTGGTGAAGTTCCTTTTTATGCTTATCAAGTGTTTAAGAAGGGTTCTGAGCAGAGTAGTGATTATTATGGAATTGGTAATACTTTTTCTAGAAATGTTGCCTTCTTTGCAAATGGAACTTATTCTTGGAAAGGAATTTACACTTTAAGTGGAACAGTAAGATATGAGGGCTCTAATAAGTTAGGAAAATCTAGAAGTTCTAGATGGTTGCCAACATGGAATTATCTGGTGCTTGGAATATTCATGAGGAAAAGTTTATGAAGAATATTCAGGATATTATTTCTAACTTAACTCTAAAAGCATCATATTCGTTAGTGGCAGATAGAGGACCAGCTTGGATAACTAATTCTAGAGTAGTTATAAATTCTTTTACCCCTTGGAGACCTACTACAGGTAATAAAGAGTCGGGCTTACAAATTAGTGATATAGAAAATAGAGAGTTAACTTATGAGAAAAAGCATGAGTTTAATGTGGGCTTAAGTGTTGGTTTATTAAATAATAGAATTAATATTGAGGCCGATTGGTATAAAAGAAATAATTTTGATTTAATTGGCTCTATTGCAACTCAGGGTACGGGTGGAGTTATAGTAAAATATGGTAATGTGGCTTCTATGAAATCTAATGGATTTGAGGTTTCCTTATCTACTCAAAATATTAGAACAAAGAATTTTAGCTGGAAAACAGATTTTATCTATTCTCATGTTAATAATAAAATTTCTAAGTTACAAGGTAGTGCTAGATTGTTAGATATGGTTATTGGTAGTGGCTTTGCAAAAGAAGGGTATGCGGTAAGGTCTATATTCTCTATTCCTTTTGAGGGTTTAAATAATGAGGGCTTGCCTACTTTTAGAAATGAGTTTGGAGAGGTAACTTCTACTGGTATTAATTTTCAGGCAAGGGATACTGGAAAGGGTGAATTGGATTTCTTAAAATATGAAGGTCCAGCGGATCCAACAGATATGGGTAGCTTGGGAAATAATTTTTCATATAAGGGATTTAAATTAAACGTGTTTATTACTTACTCTTGGGGAAACGTTGTTAGGCTAGATCCTGTTTTCAAATATGCTTATTCAGATTTATCTGCTATGACTAAAGAGTTTAATAATAGGTGGGCTCAAGCAGGAGACGAAAATTCTACAACAATTCCAGTTATTGCTAGTTTAAGACAAGCAAAAGCAGACAGTAAATTAAGTTATGCTTATAACGCTTAT
>CAXYUL010000029.1:0-12390 GCA_964292095.1 uncultured Bacteroidales bacterium
AAATTCGTACAGAAGAGAAAGATGGTTATGCCGCTGTACAGCTTGCCTATGACGAAAAAAAAGAAAAACACACCAGCGCCCCACTTTTGGGACACTTCAAAAAGGCAAATACCACTCCTAAACGCAAATTAGTAGAGTTCCCTAACGACTACGGTAAGGATTTGCAATTAGGTGACACATTATCAGTAGCCGATTTCTTAGAGATAGAGGGAGAGGATACATGGGTAGATGTTACCGGAATTTCTAAGGGTAAAGGATTTCAAGGTGTAGTAAAACGTCACGGTTTTGCCGGCGTGGGTGGACAAACTCATGGTCAGCATAATAGGTTACGTGCTCCAGGATCAATGGGAGCTTCATCATGGCCTTCTAGAGTATTTAAAGGTAAAAGACTTGCTGGCCGTATGGGTGGCGATAAAGTTAAAATTCTGAATCTAAAAGTTATCAAAATGATTCCTGAGAATAATCTTATTCTTGTTAAGGGATCTATACCTGGTGCTAAAGGTTCTTATGTAATTGTGGAGGAATAAGCGTCTATGGAATTATCAGTATTAAAAATTGACGGAACAGAGTCAGGAAAGAAAGTGACTTTGAACGATGCTATCTTTGGCTTAGAGCCAAATGATCACGCAATATACTTAGACGTAAAGCAATATCTTGCTAATCAACGCCAAGGAACCCATAAGACTAAAGAAAAATGGGAAGTTGCTTACAGTACTAAAAAGATTGTAAGACAAAAAGGTTCTGGTGGTGCTCGTCATGGAAGTATTAAAGCTAACATTTTTGTTGGAGGTGGTAGAGTTTTTGGACCTCAACCAAGAGATTACAGCTTTAAATTAAACAAAAAACTAAAACAATTAGCACGTTTTTCTGCTTTGAGTTATAAAGCTAAAGAAGGTGTTATTAAGGTTGTTGAGCCATTTACAATGGAGTCGCCTAAAACAAAAGAATTAATCAGTATACTTAATAATATTAAGGCTAATGATAGAAGAGTTCTTTTTGTTCTTGGAGAGAATTCAAATAATATTTACTTATCGTCACGCAATTTGGAGAATGTAAGAGTTATTACCCCTAGTCAATTGAATACTTATGACATTATGAATGCATATAGTGTTGTTTTTGTAGACGGGGCTCAAGATAATATCCAAACAGAGTACGGACGTTAAAAACCAGAATCGATGGAAATTTTAATTAAGCCTTTAGTAACAGAGAAGATGACGATTCTAGGCGATAAATTGAATCGTTATGGTTTTGAAGTTAATCGCGATGCTAATAAGATCCAAATTAAGGCAGCGATTGAGCAAATGTATGGAGTAACTGTAAAAGATGTAAATACAGTTAATTACCACGGAAAAAGTAAGAGCCGCTTTACAAAAGCGGGTTTATTGTCAGGCCGCGCAAATCATTATAAAAAAGCATTTGTAACTTTGGCCGGTGAAGATAAGATTGATTTCTACAGCAACATTTAAGAGATGGCAGTACGCAAATTTAAACCGGTAACACCCGGACAAAGAAATAAAGTAATAAGCGCATTTGATGAAATTACTTGTTCAGTTCCTGAAAAATCGTTACTAAGCCCTTTGAGGAAAAGTGGTGGACGTAATAATCAAGGAAAAATGACAATGCGTTATATTGGTGGCGGACATAAAAAAATGTATCGTGTAATTGACTTCTTTAGAAACAAAGATAATTACACCGCTACGGTAAAAACTATTGAGTATGATCCAAACCGCAGTGCTAGAATAGCATTGGTAGTTTATGGAGATGGTGAGAAACGCTACATTATTGCACCAAAGGGTATTAAAGTAGGACAGGTTATTGCATCGGGAAGCGGAGTAGCTCCTGAAGTTGGTAATACTCTTCTTCTATCTGAGATTCCTCTAGGTACAGACGTTCATAATATTGAACTAGTTCCAGGTCAAGGTGCCGCTATGGCACGTAGTGCAGGATGTTACGCTCAATTAACTGCAAGAGAGGGCAACCACGCAATTCTTAGATTACCTTCTGGTGAAACAAGAATGGTGCTTATAACTTGTCGTGCAACAGTTGGAGTTGTATCTAATCAAGATCACATCTTAGAGTCTCATGGTAAAGCAGGACGTAAACGTTGGCTAGGCAGAAGACCTCGAGTTAGAGGTGTTGTAATGAATCCAGTTGATCACCCAATGGGTGGTGGCGAAGGTCGCGCATCTGGAGGTCATCCACGTTCTCGTAAAGGTATACCAGCTAAGGGTTACAAGACAAGGGATCCTAAGAAGACTACTAAGAAGTTTATTATTGAGAGAAGAAAGAAATAACGGAATTAAACTGAATAGAGTATTATGAGTCGTTCAATAAAAAAAGGACCCTACATTCAGGGGATTTTAGAAAAAAGAGTTCTTGCTATGAATGAAGCAGGCAAGAAAGATGTAGTTAAAACCTGGTCTAGAGCCAGTATGATATCGCCAGACTTTGTTGGTCATACTATAGCCGTTCATAACGGAAACAAGTTTATTCCGGTTTATGTTACAGAGAATATGGTTGGTCACAAGCTCGGAGAATTTGCACCGACAAGAACCTTTAAAGGTCACTCGGGTAATCGTTAATAATTAAATGAAATACAGATTACAGTAAAATGGGAGCTCGTAAAAAAATAATGGCCGAAAGGCAAAAAGAGATAAAGAAAAAAACAGCTGTTGCTAAGCTGAATGACGTCCCTACCTCTCCACGTAAGATGCGTCTTGTGGCTGACATCATTAGGGGTGTAGAGGTTAACCGTGCTTTGGATATTCTTAAATATTCAAAGAAAGAAGCTTCTTATCGTTTAGAAAAACTTGTTAAGTCGGCAATTGCTAACTGGGAAGCTAAAAACGAAGAAGAAAGAAAAGAGTTAGAGAGTGGTAACGTAGTTGTTGAATCTATTATGGTTGGACAAGGACGTTCACTAAAGAGAATTAGAACAGCACCTCAGGGTAGAGCTGCTAGGATTCGTAAACGTTCTAACCATATAACAATTGTTTTAGGCAAAAAAGCTGTTACCGCTAAATCGGAGGAGAAATAATATGGGACAAAAAACTAATCCAATAAGCAATAGGCTCGGAATTATCCGTGGCTGGGATTCAAACTGGTACGGTGGAACTGACTATGCTAGCAAAATTTTAGAAGATACTAAAATTCGTGAGTATTTAAATGCGCGTTTAGCAAAAGCAAGTCTTTCTAAAATTGTTATAGAGAGAACTTTAAAGTTAATCACTGTAACAATTCATACAGCAAGGCCTGGCGTTATAATAGGTAAAGGTGGTCAAGAGGTTGATAAGCTTAAAGAAGAGCTAAAGAAAATTTCTAATAAAGAAGTTCAAATTAACATTTTTGAGGTTAAAAGACCAGAAATTGATGCTAATATTATAGCAAATAACATTGCTAGACAAGTTGAAGGACGTGTATCGTATCGTAGAGCTATTAAGATGGCAATCGCAACTACCATGAGAATGGGTGCAGAGGGTATTAAAGTACTAATTAGTGGTAGATTAGGTGGTGCTGAAATGGCACGTGCTGAGCTATACAAAGAAGGACGTACACCACTTCACACTTTTCGTGCAGATATAGACTATGCTTTAGCAGAGGCTAACACAAAAGTTGGACTTCTTGGTATTAAAGTATGGGTTTGTAATGGCGAGGTTTATGGTAAAAGGGATTTAACTCCTAATGCAGGTGTAAGTGCAAACTCAGGCATGCAAGGAGGCTCTAATCAAGGTCAAAGACCAGATAGAAGAGGTGGCAAGGACAGAAGAGGCGATAGAAAACCTAGAAAAAGAGACTAATCCTTATTTATAAGATAATTTGATAGAAAAGATGACTAAGTATTAATTTACTTTAGTCATCTTTTTTTATATAAAAAAAATTCTTAAGTTTGTGCAAACTATGTATATACTAAACCTAAAGTAGGCGGGCTAGTCTATTTTTCTAATAAAATTAAATAATGTTTGTAGTAGTAGGAATAATGTTTTTTGGGGTTTTAGTTGGGCTTTTACTTAAACAACTAAACTTCCTGCAAAAAATATCTAAAACAATTTCTTATACCATTTACTTGCTTTTATTCCTTCTTGGGATATCTGTGGGTGCTAATAAAGAAATAGTATCTAATTTGGCTAATTTAGGTGGTCTAGCCTTTGTAATTGCTTTGGCAGGAGTCTTAGGAAGTGCAGTAATGGCTTTATTAGTATATGAATTTTTCTTTAAGAAAGATGATTCCATAAATAATAAAGATGTAGTATCATGAAGGGAAGTATTATTGTTGTAGCTTTTTTTGTTCTAGGAGCTCTAGTTGGCTGGGCCTTTACCAACCCACAGATTCTAATAATTTTGCAAGGAAACGCTAAAGAAATATTGCCAAATTTTATCACAGATGGGTCCTTTACCACTTGGGTATTATACCTCTTAATGCTCCAAGTAGGAATTAGTATAGGCTCCGATAAAAAACTAAAGCAGATACTATTTAGCATACGCCCAAAGTTGCTATTAATTCCTATTGCTACTATTATTGGAACACTTTTATTTACGGCATTTATTAGTTTTTTTATTACCAAACTAAAGTTTTTTGAGTGTATGGCGATTGGAAGTGGTTTTGCCTATTACTCGCTATCTTCAATTTTAATCACTCAGTTAAAAGAAGCTTCTATTGGAATTCAAGCTGCAGCAGAGTTAGGAACTATTGCCCTTATGGCTAATATTATACGAGAGATTTTTGCTCTATTAGCTGCGCCTTTTCTTTATAAATATTTTGGAAAATTTGCACCAATTTGTGTGGGTGGAGCAACAACTATGGATACAACACTTCCAATAATAACTAGTGTTTGCGGAAAAGAACTTGTTTTTGTATCTATTTTCCATGGGGTTTTGGTAGATTTTACTGTTCCATTATTTGTATCTCTATTTTGCTCGCTATAATTATAACATATATTTGCTAATGGGTAAATCAACTATTAAAATATGTTTTATAATTTTAGCTTTAATATTTAGCTGTAATAGTTCATTTGCTAAAAAGGCTACTAATTTGAGTAAAAAAACTATCAACCTGCAAATGGAGCAGGACCTACACAACTGTGAGATTTTACTTTCTGTTGATCCTAAAAAAGTACAGTCTTGCATTAGCAATGTATTAGAATATGCTAAGTTAAATAAAGACTCCACACTGCTCTCTAGGGTATATTTATGCCTAGGAATGTCATATAATAACACGGGAGATTTTGTAAGTAGTTTAGAGTTTATTCTTAGGGCACATGAATATTGCTCAGAAAAAAATCTAAAGCTTTTAGGTAATATTCAGGTTAGATTAAGTTATATTTACTCTTATGTAAGGGACTTTGAAAGGGCCTTAGAATGTACTTCTTACTCAATTGACTTAGCCACTAAAATTTCAGATAGCATCTTATTGGCCTCTGCCTATAATGCCCAAGGGCTTATTTATATTCATCTTCCCGACATAAAAAAAGCAGAGGAGAACTTTTTATTAGCCTTAGATATTAATAGAAAAATATCATGTAAAGAAGGCATAAGCAGGAACCTAAATAATCTATGTTTATATAGGAGTGATAATCCTGCACAAAGAATTAAAATGCTAGAGGAAGCAATAGCTATTAATAGAAAATCTGGCAAGCTATGGGCTTTAGCAGAGAACTACAACAATTTAGGTACTCAACTTTTTTATATGAAGAAATATGAGCAAGCTTTAAAAATTTTGGATACAGCAAATAGCTATGCACAAAAGGCAAAAGCGGCAGAACTCATCTTAGACAACAATAGATATAGGGCAAATGTTTACGGTGCACAAGGCAATTATAAGTACGCATATTTATGTATGCAAAAGCTCTACACCGAAATAGAAAACAAAAAAATAGTAGAGCATATTAGAATTTATGAGACCAATCTTCTTAAAAATAAAGTTGAGCAAAGCGAAAACGAACTATTACTTAATGATAAAGAGCACGCATTAGTAAGAACTAAATATATTATACTAGTTCTATTTTTATTTTTTATATCTACTGTATTTATAATTTCTTACTTTATGTATAGATATCGGCAGAAAAAGAAAATGCAGATAATAGCCTCAAATAAAGAGATTACCAAGCAAAAAGAGCAAATATTGCTCTTAGATGCAGCAAAAGCACAAGAAGAATCTAAACATTTTAAAACAGAGCTTACAACAGCTGCTCTATTTGTTAGAAGTAGAAATGAAATACTAGATAGTATTAGAAATCAAATTAGAGAATCATATAGTATGACAGAAGGGGACAGATTAGACAAACTTCATCAAATAAGCAGAACAATAAAACAACTTAATTCTAAAGCAACAGAGATTGACGTTCTTGTAGATAAAATAAGCGATGGCTTTGTTTTTAAATTAACTAAAAAATATAACAATTTAAGTACAAATGATAAGAGATTAGCCTCTTTGCTATATATTGGAATGTCATCAAAAGAAATAGCTTATATATGTCAGAGCATTCCTAAGACGGTAGATATGGCTAGATATAGGCTTAGGAAAAAGATGGAATTAGATTCGGATAAATCTCTAATAGAGGAATTGCAAAAATTTAATTAGGTATTATTGTTTGTAGATATTATTATTTATTAAATATCTATTAATTAGTTATTTATACTTTTATATGTAGAGATAATTTAGGTAGCTTTAGCCTATTAGTAGAGATTAAATAGAGATAATTATAGCAGCAAAATTTTTCTATTGGTTTAACTTTGTAAGAAATTAATACTTATAATTTAATCAGTGGCAGTTTTGCTATCACCTTTCTTTATCTTTTTACTTTGTTTTTGCTTTGCACTCATCTTGCTAGTGCTCAACAAAACAAAGTTAAAGGAGTTATCTTAGACCAATAAAACCTACAAATCTAATATATGATTGGGCTCAGAACCCTAATCACGCTAAGTAAGAATATTAAACCAATTGAATCTAAATTATATGAAGTACTCAAAAATTATTTTAAGCGCGGGATTATTTGTCTTAGCTACTTGCTCTGCATTAGAATCTATTAATGCTAAAGAGCAAAACACTAAACTAAGTAATAGCAGAGAGCAATTTTATAATCTTTTAAATATCAAAAATACTCCAAAAGACAGAAAAGATGGAGATTGTTTTGTTATGTCAGATTTAGGAAGTTGGATGGGCTTTGCTTTACCAGAAAATGAATCTAGAGATTATCAAGGTGCTTTTATTGGCCCCTATATAATGAGTGGAGAGGCTTGGATTGCAGTAACACTTGCACAAGCTCAGATTAAGGTAAACGGCAAAAAATATGATTTGAGTAGAAATATACAAACAGCTAAGTACTATCCGGGAAAACTAGAACAGGTTTTTTCGGATAGAGAACTTAGTTTTACTACAGAACTAGTTTTTCATTCTTCTAAAACAGTATTTGTACGTTCTGTAATAAAAAATAATAGCACAAAACCAATTAAGGTAGATCTTTCTTTTGTTGGGGGAGTTTTTCCTGGATCAATGGATTTGCTTATGGCTGGTCCAAATTTAGTAAGTCTTAATTCAAAAGCAGATAGGGGAAGGTCTGAGTGGAATTTTAATATCAATTTTAGAACAGCTAAAGAAGTAAGTTTAAGGTCAAAAGATTCTATATATGTTAATGAATTTGAACAAAGAGAACTTGCTGCCGGACAAAGTATAGAAAGTGTAATTACACAATCATTTGATTTTAATGCAGATGCTCTAAAAAATGAAGTAAAAACAATTGCAAATATAAGTTCAGAAAATGCCTTTAGTAATAATCTTACAAGGTGGAATAATTATTTAGCTAATATTTTTAATTCCAATAATAAGTTTGTTTTTAATGAAAAATATAGAAATGTTGCAGTTAAGGCTTTAATAACCTTAGTATCTAATTGGCGTTCGGCCTCTGGAGATTTATTGCACGATGGGGCTTATCCATCTTATAATGGATTTTTTGGAATATGGTCTTGGGATTCATGGAAGCACGCTAGTGCTAATGTTACATATAACCCAGAAATGGCAAAAAACGAAATGAGATGTCTTTTTGATTATCAAGCAGAAAATGGAATGATCCCCGATTTTGTTAGCAGATTTAAAGCTGGAAACAATTGGAGGGATACTAAACCACCTCTTTCTGCCTGGGCACTTAAAAATATATATGATGCCACAAAAGATAAAGCTTTTGTAGAAGAGATGTTTGATAAGGTTTATAAGTATCACATGTGGTGGTACACAGAAAGAGACCACAACAAAAATGGTATATGTGAGTATGGTTCAACAGACGGTAGCCTTATTGCTGCTTGTTGGGAAAGTGGAATGGATAATGGAGTAAGGTTTGACGATGCTATAATGTTGAAAAATGATTCTGATAAAGCATGGTCTATGGATAGAGAAAATATTTGCCTAAATTCTTTTTTATATGCAGAGAAAGAATATTTAGCAGATCTAGCTCAATTATTAGGTAAGAACAATCTTGCTTTAGAATTAAAAAAAGATGCTCAAAAGCTTAAGGAACATATACAAACTAATATGTTTGATAAAGAGACTGGATTTTTTTACGATACTAAGATAAACAGCGGCGAATTTATAAAGGTGATGGGTGCAGAATGTTGGTTGCCATTATGGGCAGGAATAGCAACAAAAGACCAAGCTAAACAAGTTCTAACAAAGATGCTAGATGAAACTAAGTTTAACACAAAAGTACCATTAGGAACTTTAGATATAAGTCATCCTGCTCTTAGGCCAACTAGAGGTTATTGGAGAGGACCAGTTTGGATAGATCAGGTTTACTTTGCCATACAAGGTCTTAGAAAATATGGCTACAATAAAGAAGCAGATATGTTTTTAGAAAAATATCTAAATAATGCCCAGGGTCTTCTTTCTGATGGACCAATTCATGAGAATTACAACCCTTTAACAGGAGAAACTCTTAATTGCCCAAATTTTGGTTGGTCATCGGCATTAACACTTTTACTGATTTGTAGATAAAACTAATATAAAAAACTTAAAATATGAAAATAAAATTTAGTATAGTATTACTTTTCATTTACCTTAGTTTTAGCACAATATTAAGTGCTCAATATGAGGGGGCTCCAATGCAAAAACCTGTGCAGAAATCTCAGCAGCAGGGAGAAAAAAATAAAGCAAAATATCCTTATTCAGAGAATGATTGGGAAAACTTTAATGTGCTGCATATTAATCGCTTGCCATCTGCGGCTAGCTTTATAAGTTATACTACAAGAGAACTTGCTCTAAAGGGAGATAAAACAAAATCTAAGTTTTATTTGTCTTTAGACGGTAAGTGGAAGTTTAATTACTCTCCAACTGTAGACCAAAGCCCAACAGATTTTTATAAGCTTAATTCAGATACCAAAAACTGGGCTGATATAGATGTGCCTGGCAATTGGGAGTTACAAGGTTTTGGCTATCCATTCTATGTTGGCAGTGGTTATGGTATAAAAAGGAATCCCCCGCTTATACCAAAAGATAATTCTCCAGTTGGATCTTATAAAAAGAATTTTAGCGTACCTAAAAGTTGGGATGGAAAAGAAGTAGTTATACATTTTGGCTCTGTTGCATCTGCCTTTTATGTATGGGTAAATGGTAAAATGGTTGGGTACTCTCAAGACTCTAAAACACCGGCAGAATTTGATATAACAAAATTTATTAAATATGGCTCTGATAATCAAATAGCCCTCAAAGTTTTTAAGTTTAGTGATGGTTATTACTTAGAAGATCAAGACTTTTGGCGCTTAGCTGGAGTACAGCGCTCTGTTTTTTTATATGCTAGGCCTAAGACTCATATTAGAGATTACCAAGTAGTTACAGATTTAGATAGAGACTATAAAAATGCAAACTTCTCATTATATATAGATCTTACAAAGCAAAGGCAGAATGAGAAAGTAAGTGTAGAGGTAGAAATACTAGATTCTTTAGGGAAATGTATTTATAAGCAGGAGCAAAAATCTATTAAAAATGAGCTTGTTTTTAATCAGCAAATTATAGATCCACTACTTTGGAGTGCAGAAAAGCCTAATTTATATAAACTTGTAGTAAGTCTTAAGATAAATAATAAAATTGAGCAGGTGATAGCCCAAAATATTGGTTTTAAAGAGGTTGAAATAAAGCATGCTCAATTGCTGGTAAATGGCAAAGCTATTTATATTAAAGGAGTTAATAGACACGAGCATCATCCTGTTAAAGGTCATGTTGTAGATAGAGCATCTATGATACAAGATATAAAACTAATGAAGGAACTTAATATAAATGCAGTTAGGACATCTCATTATCCAAACGACCCACTATGGTATGAGCTATGTGATATTTTTGGTTTATATGTTGTAGATGAGGCTAATATAGAAAGCCATGGTATGGGATACGACTCAGATAAATGTTTAGCAAATCAGCCAGAATGGAGAGATGCTTTTATAGATAGAGTTGAGAGAATGTTTGAGAGAGATAAAAATCACCCATCTATAATTATGTGGTCTTTAGGAAATGAATCTGGTGAGGGTTGCAATTTTGCTGATTGCTATAAATGGGTATATGCAAATGATAAATCAAACAGACCTATTCATTCAGAAGATGGTATAAAAGGTCCTTATACTGATGTTTTTTGCCCAACGTATAAAAAAATAGATGTATTAATTAACCATTCTCTCTACCTTCCAAGCAAACCTCTAATACTTTGTGAGTATGCTCACGCTATGGGAAATAGTGTTGGCAATTTTAAAGATTATTGGGATGTAATAGAAAAATATCCATCATTGCAAGGCGGTCATATATGGGACTGGGTAGACCAAGGAATAGCACAAACAACGCCAGATGGTAGATTTTATTGGGCTTATGGTGGAGATATGGCTCCAGCTGGCACGCCTAGTAGTAAAAACTTCTGTATGAACGGTTTAGTGAGTGCAGATAGAAAGTTAAAGCCACATGCTTACGAGGTAAAGAAAGTATATCAAAATATTGCTTTTAATTTGCTAGATTATAACAGTGGTGCAGTTGAATTAGAAAATAAATATTTTTTTACTAATTTAAACGATTTTAGATTTGAATGGCGCTTAGAGGCTAATGGTAAACAAATTTACAGTGGAGAAATAAAAAATGTTACACTGGAACCTCAGGCAAAAGCAGTTTTTAAAGCAGAGCTGCCAAGTATCCAATGGAAAAATGATACAGAGTATTTCTTAAATTTCTATGCATATCCAAAGACCAATAAATCTCTACTTACAAGCGATTATATGCTTGCTACAGAGCAAGTAGAGTTATTTAAATTAGACCCCCTAAATAGCCATTCATATCCTAGATATTCTATACTTAAGGCTAATAAACAACAAGGCCAAAAGTTGCAGATGCAAGATAATGATGGCATACTAAAATTTGTGGGAAATAATTTTAAAATTTCTTTTGATAAACTAACAGGATCTCTATGTGCCTACAATAAAAATGGAAAAGAGATAATAAAGCAAGCAACTAAATTAAATTTTTGGCGTCCATCTACAGATAACGATTTAGGAAGTGACCTTGCAGAGCGTTGCGATCCTTGGCGAAATGCTGGCTCTGATGCCAAGTTAACTTCTATGCAAGTTAAAAACTTAGATAATGGAGAATATAAAATTATATCTAATTATATTCTTCCCGACAATCTTGCAAACTCCTCTGTAATAATTAGTTATTTAGTATCAACTAGTGGTGCTATTAATATTAATTATACTTTTATCCCAGCAAATGATACTCTTCCACTTATTCCACGTTTAGGATTAAATTTTATCTTAAATAGAAGCTTTGATACTATGGAATGGTTTGGTAGAGGTCCTCATGAGAACTATTCTGACAGATATACAAGTGCTTTTGTAGGGCTATATAAGGGAAGTGTTTGGGATCAATATTTCCCATATGATAGGCCACAAGAGAATGGAAATAAAATTGATGTGCGTTGGATGAGCCTAAAAGATTTGGATTCGTGTGGCTTAAGTGTGCAAGGTCATCCATTTATAAGCACTAGCGCCTATCTATTTCCAACTGAAGATTTAAGCGAAGTAGATTTAAAAAAACACCAACGTCATATAAGTGATATTGTTGATAAAGAGATGATTAGTTGGAATATAGATTTTAAACAAATGGGCTTAGGTGGAGATACTAGTTGGGGGGCATATCCTCACGAGCAGTATCTTATTCCAGCAAAAAAGTATGAATTTAGCTTTACTATTTTTTAGTATTTTATAAATTTATGCCAAATATTTTAAATAGATTTAAATTTTTGGGCACGTTCTTTTTTAACTTTTTTTTTCCCTATCCTATTTGTCTATTAGTGTATTTGCGTGTGCTAATTACTCTAGTGATTGCAAACTTAGGACATGATTTTTTTTATCACTTTCAAAATCCCAAAAATGAAA
>CAXYUL010000030.1:0-12154 GCA_964292095.1 uncultured Bacteroidales bacterium
AGCATCTGCTGTTCTTAGTAAGGCTCCTAAATTACCTGGCTTCTCAACACTCTCTAGCACCAATATTAGAGGATTATATTTAGACTTTAATTTAATATCTTCTAGCCTTGTCTTTTTAATTTTAACAACAGCAACTAAGCCTTCTGTACTTCCTCTATAAGCTATTTTAGAATAAAGCTCAGCATTTAAGGAATATAAACGTAGTGATCTTATATCTAAGTTTGATTCTTTCTGCACTAGATTTTCTATTTCCTTTTCACTTATCAACTGCGAATTATAGTAAATACTATCTAGCTCATAAGAAGAACTTAAACAAGCCTTTAGTTCCCTAAGTCCCTCAACCACAAACACTCCTTGCTCACGCCTAATTTTAGATTTTTCTTGTAAGGCTAAAACATTTTTAATTTTAGGATTACTGTTAGATGATAATATTTCTACCATAATTGTATATATATTTTTGTTTATTTTTAAGTTATTTGCTCTACATAAACCAAAAAACTAATCCAAAAGAATCAACTGCACTTATAGATATGTTCAATTCTTCAAATATGCTTACTCCCGACGAATAATCTACCTTTACAATCACTAGCTCCCCATTTCTCTCTTTAGAAATCATTTTTACAAAGCCTTTAGCCCTAGCTAATTTTTTGTCGGGAAGCATCTTAAATGAATTTATTATCTTCTCAACTTCCTCTTTTGTACACACATGAGGAATCTCAACTGTTTCTATCTGAATATCCCTTCCTAGTTGTTTATTAGAAGGAGTATTTAGCGCAAACCTTTTTTTAGCCTCTGTATTCTCTAAGACTTGAGTCCACCTCTGTTCATCTAATTGCTTATAATTAGAACAAATATATGCCGTAGGGTTTATTTGCGATAATTCTTTAAGTATATCCTGCCTAATATCACTTTCTACTAAGTCTTCTTTTGTTGTAAAAATCACCTGAGAAAGCCTATATTGAGTGCTATAAAATTCTCTATTTATTGTATTAAGTAAATGATAATTAGAAAAATCTACCAAGGAAATTATAACACTAGGTTTAAATTCCTTGATAGATAAAAGTTCTTGTAAAGACGATATCCCAGATGGCTCAATTAAAAGATAGTTGGGATTTATCTCTTCCTCTATCTTTTTAAGGGCCACAGGAAACTCATCTTTTAATGTACAGCAGATGCATCCCGATTTTAAATCTACTACGTTAAAATTATTTGCTCTTAAAAAAGTTCCATCTATAGATTCGCTTCCCGATTCATTTTCTAGTACAACAACCTGTTTATTAACAAAGTGAGTTCTAAGTAAATAATTGATAAAGGTAGTTTTTCCACTTCCTAAGAATCCGCTGATAACTATAATTCTCACTATATAGTAGATTACTTATAACTCTCTGGCCTCATTTGAGGGAAGAATAATACATCTTGAATAGTACTCTTTCCTGTCATAAACATTGTAAGCCTATCTATTCCTATACCCATTCCAGATGTAGGAGGCATTCCATATTCTAAGGCACGAATAAAGTCCATATCTATAAACATTGCCTCATCATCTCCCTTGTCTTTCAATTTTAATTGCTCTTGGAAACGCTCTAATTGATCTATAGGATCGTTAAGCTCGCTATAAGCATTAGCTAGCTCTTTGCCACAAACAAATAACTCAAAACGCTCTGTTAAAAGAGGGTTAGTTCTATGTCTCTTTGTTAAAGGTGATGTTGCTAGTGGATAATCTGTAATAAATGTAGGTTGAATTAAATGTTTCTCGCAATATTCACCAAAGATTGCATCAATCAACTTTCCTATTCCAAATGATGGGTCTATAGAAATTTTTAATTTATTGCAAACTTCTCTCAATTGATCTTCATCCATACCACTTACATCTATACCTGTATACTCTTTTATTGCATCCAACATAGGTAATCTCCTATATGTACTGCCAAAATCAACTTCTTGCTCTCCAATTTTAACCTTAGTTGTACCGTTTACCGCATTTGCAACGTTTGCTAACATTTGCTCAACAAAGCTCATCATCCAGTTATAGTCTTTATAAGCTACATAAATTTCCATTACTGTAAATTCTGGATTATGTGTTCTATCCATTCCCTCGTTTCTAAAATCCTTAGCAAACTCATAAACACCGCTATATCCACCAACTATTAATCTCTTTAAATATAGTTCATTTGCGATACGCAAATATAAAGGCATATCCAAAGTATTATGATGTGTAATAAAAGGACGGGCTGTTGCCCCACCAGGAATTGGTTGTAAAATTGGAGTTACAACCTCTAAATAACCTTTATCATCAAAAAATCTACGCATAGTAGAAATAATTTTTGCCCTTTTAACAAAGGTATCTCTTACATCTGGGTTTACTATTAAATCTACATAACGCTGTCTGTATCTAAGTTCTAGATCGGCAAAGGCATCAAATATTTCACCATCTTTTTCCTTAACAATAGGAAGTACCCTTAAAGATTTGCTTAAAACGGTAAGTTCCTTAGCATGGATAGATTTTTGACCAGTTTGAGTTATAAAAGCATAACCTTTTACACCTATTATATCTCCAATATCTAGCAATTTTTTAAATACAGTATTATATAGAGTTTTATCTTCTCCCTGGCAAATCTCATCTCTTTTTACATATACCTGTATTCTTCCGCTCTCATCCATAAGCTCTATAAATGCTGCCGCACCCATAATTCGCCTGCACATTAACCTTCCAGCAATTGAAATATCGCTAAAATTACCTTTCTCTACATCATATTGTTCTTCAATTTCTTTAGCCCTAACATTTACATCATATAATGCAGCAGGATATGGCTCAATTCCTAATTCTCTCATCTGAACAAGTGCATTTCTTCTATTTTGCTCTTGCTCGTTTAAACTTAATTCCATAATATATATTTTACTTATTTTTTATTTTCTAGTAATTACACAAAATACCTAATACTGTTGTTTTTGCAACAGAAATAACAAAGCTACAAATATAAGAAAAATTATTGTTTTGCCATAAAGCAATTTAGATAGGTCCTAAAATTTCACGAGACCAACCTCAAAGAACTGAGATGGCCTCGCTACTTAACCTAAACTTAAACTATGAAAAACTTCGTTACAAAGAGTTACAAAGTATGTGCCACAATTTATTTTTAAATAAAAAAAAGCAAATTTTAGTAAAAACTTATAAAATAAGTGCAGAAATCTATTTAATTACTCTAATTTTTGCAAATTTTAACAATAATGTCTTTTTACCACCTTCTTTAAAATCTACTATAGCTTTTCTATTTGTAGAGTCGCCCTCTATAAGAATTATTGTTCCTTCTCCAAAACGCTCGTGCTCTACTAACTGACCTTGCTCCAACATTGATGGATTATCTGCCACAAAATTTGTTATTGCCCCCACTCCCCTATTAGGTAAAGGCTTACTAAAAACTGGTTCTTCTCTCTTTATAGGACTACTAGCACGCTCTGACCTAAAAGATCCAGCGCTGTAAGACTTTTTCTTTTTATCACTTATATAATCATTGTCATCTCCAAAAGCAAACGAAGAGCATTCTTCTTCTAAAGGATTAAGTATAAACTGTTTATCTATCTCCTTAATAAACCTACTTGGAGAATTATTTACATGACTTCCCCATTTTATTCTAGAGGCCGAGTATGATAATTTTACACTTTTTCCTGCACGTGTAACTGCCACATAAAACAAACGCCGCTCTTCTTCTATGTCGGCCTCCGAAGCCGCCCCAAAATTAGCAGAAGGAAAAAGATTCTCCTCTACCCCAATTATATATACGTGAGGAAATTCCAAACCCTTAGAAGAGTGCACCGTCATTAGACATATTTTATTTTTATCTTCCTCTTTTTCTTTTCCATCCATATCACTTAGCAAAGAAACATTCTCTAAATATAAATCTAAGCTAATAATTGGAATTGAATCGCCTTCTTCTAAAATATTCTTATACTCGTTTTCTCCCTCTTCTACAAACTCCTTTATACTATTAAACAGCTCCTCAACATTTTCTGCCCTACTCTGGGCCTCAATAGTATTATCTTGTCTAATAAAATTTAATATTCCAAAACGATTATTTATCTCTAAAGCTAATTCATAAGCACCCACATAAGATATATTTTGTCTAACATCATCAATTCCCGCAACAAAAGCCTTAATTTTATTTATTACAGCTACTTTTAGTCCAAACTCTTCTAAATTAACTTCTTTAACAGCCTCACTCAAAGAAATAGACTTTGAATCAGCGGCCTGCACTAACCTACTAAAAGATGTTTCACCTATACCCCTAGTAGGAAAATTAATAATTCTCTTAAAAGCCTCATTATCTTTTTCATTAACAACAAGTCTTAAATAAGCTAAAAAATCTTTTACTTCTTGTCTCTGATAAAAAGATCTGCCAGCAAAAATCTTATACGGCATATTTTTTCTCCTTAGAGCCTCCTCAATTACACGAGACTGAGCATTGGTTCTATATAGAATTGCAAAATCGCTATACTGACATTTATAAACATTCATCTGCTCAATTATAGAGGATGCAACCAACAAAGCTTCTTCCTGCTCTGTGTAAGCACTAATTAGCTCAATCTTCTCTCCCTCCTCTGCCTTAGAAAAACATTGCTTCTTAATCTGCATTTTATTCTTCCCGATAATTGAATTTGCAGCATTAACTATATTTTGGGTAGACCTGTAATTCTGCTCCAATCTAAACTCTTTTGCATCGGGATAATCCTTTTTAAAATTTAAAATATTTTCTATTCTGGCACCTCTAAAACTATAGATACTCTGAGCATCATCTCCCACCACAGAAATATTTCTGTGCCCCATCGACAATTTTTTGATAATTAAATATTGAGAATAGTTGGTATCTTGATACTCATCTACCATAATAAAGGTAAATCTGCTTTTTATTCGCTCTAAAGCTTCTGGAAAGTCTCTAAATAGTATATTAGTAAATACTAAAATATCATCAAAATCCATTGCACCTGCTTGTTTACACTTTTTAGCATATAAAGAATAAATTTCGCAAATCTTTGGTTTTCTTGCCGCTGTATCATTTTGAATTATGGTTCCGTTACGCATGTAAGCCTCTGCAGTAACCAAATTATTTTTGGCCATAGATATTCTAGAATGAACATCATTTGGCTTATATATCTTATCATCCAACTCTAGCTCTTTAATAGCAGCTTTAATTACAGCCCTAGAGTCTGTGGTATCATATACAGTAAAAGTTTTTGGAAATCCTAACAATTCTGCCTCTTCTCTTAAAAACCTAATAAAGATTGAGTGAAAGGTTCCCATCCATAATTGCTTTGCCTTAGAATAGCCAACCATAGTTGCTATTCTCTCCTTCATTTCCTTAGACGCCTTATTTGTAAATGTTAAAGCCAATATACAACTTGGATCAAAGCCATGTTGTAAAACATTTGCTATTCTACATGTTAATACTTTTGTCTTTCCACTACCAGCTCCAGCTATTATTAGTGACGGCCCTTTTATATTCATAACCGCCTCATACTGAGCCGGGTTTAAGCCTTCAAATATTGAATTATTCTCTTGTATCATAAGGCTGCAAAGCTACATCTGAAAAAAATAAAATCAAAAATTATTTTTAAGCAGTTTTTTTGAATTCTTTCTTAGTAAATGTACAATATCTTATGTATATTTGCCGAAAATTTTTTAAAATAATGCTAAAACATATTAGATTACACAGAGGCTTAGATATTCCGCTTAAGGGGAGTGCCGAGCCAAAAGTAGAAAAAAGTATTATTTCAGATGTTATTGCACTTAAGCCAACAGATTTTAAAGGCGTTATTCCTAAGCTCAAAGTTAAAGAAGGGGACGCAGTTAAGGCCGGGTCTGTAGTTTTTGTAGACAAATTACATCCAGAAATAGCCTTTTCATCTCCTTGCAGTGGGACTGTAAAATCTATTGAGCGTGGAGAAAAACGCAAGATACTACAGATTCTCATTAATGCTGATAAAACAAATGACTATTTACAATTTCCTGCTAAAGACGTGTTTAAAGCTTCTAAAGAAGAGCTGAAACAGGAACTTCTAGAGAGCGGTTTATGGTCGGCTATTAAACAAAGACCTTATGGTACAATTGCTAATCCAGCAGACGAGCCTAAGGCCATTTTTATTTCTGCATTTAATTCGGCGCCACTGGCTGGCGAGATTAATTTTGTTTTAAAAGACGAGATTGATCATTTGCAAATAGGAGTGAATGTACTTAATAAATTTACCAAAGGTGGTGTTTATGTTGGTTTAAACTCTAAAGACTTTGCAGCATCTCCTCTTTACAAACTTAAGGATGTAAAGCATGTTGCATTTGATGGAATGCACCCTGCAGGAAATGTGGGTATTCAAATTCACCATATTTCTCCAATTGGAAAGGGAGAGATAGCATGGACAATAGATCCTTTCTTTGTAGCTGCTATAGGTAAACTTTTCTCTAAGGGAGTATATGATTTAAGCAGATTAATTGCTATAACTGGAGAAAGGGCTGAGAATCCTTGTTATGTTAAAACACTTCCAGGTATGGCTATTAAAGAAATTTCTACTTTTGTTAGCAAAAAAGAGGCTAAGATATCTGGTCAAAATGTAGATATAAGGTATATTAGCGGAGACGTCTTAAGTGGAGAAAATGTAGGCTTAGACGGATATTTAGGCTTTTATCACTCTCAAATAACACTAATATCAGAAGGTAATTATTTTGAATTATTAGGATGGGCTAAACCTATAAGACCTAGTAAATTTAGCATTTCTCACTCATATTGCTCTTGGCTTTCTCCTTCTAAAAAATATAATGGAGATAGCAATCTAAATGGCGGCCAAAGGGCATTTGTTGTTACTGGCTTGTACGAGAAGGTGCTTCCTATGGATATCTATCCAGTTTATTTATTAAAAGCAATTTTAGCTGATGATATAGATAAAATGGAGCAACTAGGAATATACGAGGTTGTAGAAGAAGACTTAGCTCTTTGTGAATATGTTTGTCCTTCTAAAATAGATGTACAAGAAATTATTACAAAAGGGATAAATATGATGTTAAAAGAAATGGCATAATCTATAGAGTATGAAAGTATTATTAAATTTAGTAGAAAAAATGAAGCCTACCTTTAGTAAAGGTGGCAAATTGGGATTTTTACACTCTACCTTTGATGCCTTTGAGTCTTTTTTGTTTGTTCCCAATACAGTTACAACAAAAGGATCTCATATTAGAGATTGTAATGATCTAAAAAGGGTTATGAGTGTTGTTGTTATAGCACTTCTCCCAACTTTAGCCTTTGGAATTTGGAATGTTGGCGAACAACATTCTATTGCATTTGGCTTAAATATGACTTTTTTAGCTAAGATATGGTTTGGATTCATAAAAATTCTTCCTCTTATCTTAGTATCTTACATAGTTGGACTAGGAATAGAATTTGCCTCGGCTCAAATTAGAGGACACGAGGTTAACGAAGGTTACCTAGTTACTGGAATGCTTATTCCTCTAATTATGCCTATTGATGTTCCACTTTGGATACTTGCTCTTGCTGTTGCATTTGCAGTGATTATTGGAAAAGAGGTTTTTGGAGGTACTGGAATGAATATATGGAACCCAGCTTTAATAGCTAGAGCTTTTGTATTTTTTGCCTATCCATCACAAATATCTGGCGACACTATTTGGATTGAGGGACTAAGTAAAAAAGTTATGCCTGTTGTAGACGGATTCTCTGGGGCTACTCCTTTAGCATTAGCATCTTCTGGGGGATCTACACCAGACTTCTTACAAATGTTTATAGGCAATATTCCTGGATCGGTGGGTGAAACATCTACACTAGCAATTCTTATTGGTGCTGCTATATTAATTTATACAGGAGTGGCTAGCTGGAAGATAATGTTATCTTGCGTAGTTGGTGCACTATCTATTGGATTCATTGTAAATATTTTTGCAGAGCCAGGTACATATACTGCACTTCCTGCTTATTATCATTTAGTTATGGGTGGTTTTGCCTTTGGCGCTGTTTACATGGCTACAGATCCAGTAAGTTCTGCACAAACTGAAAAAGGAAAATGGTTCTATGGTTTCTTTATTGGAGCAATAGCAATTATTATTAGATTATTCAACCCTGGTTATCCAGAAGGAATGATGCTTGCTATTCTTCTATTGAACACATTTGCACCTACTATAGATTACTTTGTAATAGAAGGTAATATTAAAAAAAGACTTAAAAGGGCAATAACAAAATAAGCAATAAAATGGATACTAATAAAAATTCATATACAATTATTTACGCAACGGTATTGGTAATACTTGTTGCTGCCGTTCTTGCCTTTGTTTCTCAGGCCCTTAAAGAAAGGCAACAAAAGAACATAGATGTAGAAAAGAAAATGATTATTTTGGAATCTGTTGGCCTTGCTAAAGAAAGTAATACAGCACCTGATAAATTAAGCTACATTGAGCAAGAGTACGATAAGTACATAACTAAATCTTTTGTAATTAATGCAAAAGGAGAACAAATAGAAGGAGACGCATTTAGAGTTGACTTAAAAGAACAGTTTGAGATAACAAAACAAATAGCAAGTGCTAGTGCCGATCAACAAGAGGCACTTAAGGCTGAGTTAAAACTCCCTATATTTGTTTGTACTTTTGATGATAAAAGCGAGGTTTATATTTTCTCATGCTATGGTGCAGGCCTTTGGGGTCCTGTTTGGGGATATATTTCTTTGAATGAAAACCTTAATACTATATATGGAGCTGTGTTTGATCATAAATCAGAAACTCCAGGTTTAGGAGCAGAAATATCAACTCCTGCTTTTAGTAAGCAATTTAATGGAAAAGACATCTTCCAAAATGGAAATTTAAGTTCTATTATTATTATGAAAGGTGGTGCTCCTGCTGGTAGTAAAAATGAGATAGATGCTATATCGGGAGGAACAATTACTAGTAAAGCTCTAGAAGCTACAATTTCTAACTGGCTTAATTATTACCAACCTTACCTAGTTAAAGAGCAGCAAGCTAAAGAACAGGCTAAAATTATGGAACAAGCAAGTGCCGCTCAAGGGAGCGACTCGCTATCTGTAGCTGATAGCCTAAATATTGCTAACAATGTTAATGTAGGGAATAATACTAAATAGTTATGGCAATGGATAAAAAGATATTTACAGACCCTATTTTTAAGGGGAATCCTATTACAGTTTTAGTATTAGGTATTTGTTCGGCTCTTGCCGTAACAGTAAAATTAGAACCTGCATTGGTAATGGGTATTTCGGTTACTCTAGTTACAGGTTTCTCTAGCTTACTAGTTTCACTTATAAGAAATTCTATTCCTAATAGAATTAGAATTATTGTACAGCTAGTAATTGTAGCATTATTTGTAATTCTTATAGACCAATTTTTAAAAGCATTTGCTTATGATGTAAGTAAACAACTATCTGTATTTGTTGGACTTATAATAACCAACTGTATAATAATGGGTAGAATAGAAGCATTTGCTTTAGGTAATAAACCTATTCCATCTTTTATAGATGGTATTGCTAATGGTCTTGGTTATGCTATAGTTTTAGCGGTTATTGCTTTCTTTAGAGAACTTTTAGGCTCTGGTACCTTGTTTGGAATTCATATTATTCCTGCAAGCTGGTATATAAAGAATGGCGGTTTCTATGAAAATAACGGACTCTTTATATTACCTCCTATGGCGCTAATTATAGTTGGCTTAATTATATGGGTACAAAGAGGACTTCAGAAAGATTTACAAGAGAAATAATAAACACATACCAATATGCAAGATTTAATCAGTTTATTTATTAAGTCCATTTTTGTGGACAATATGATATTTGCCTTCTTTTTGGGAATGTGTTCATTCTTGGCGGTATCAAAAAATGTAAAAACAGCGATGGGTTTAGGTGTAGCAGTAGTTTTTGTACTTGGTGTTACCCTTCCTATTAACTATTTACTAAATACTTATGTTCTTTCTGCTGGCTCACTAGCTTGGTTAGGGCCAGAGTATGCAGAAATAGACTTAAGTTTCCTTAGCTTCCTTATTTTTATTGCAGTAGTTGCAAGTATAGTACAAATTGTAGAAATGGTTGTTGAGAAATTCTCTCCTACTCTATATTCTCAATTAGGTATTTTCCTTCCACTTATTGCTGTAAACTGTGCTATTTTAGGAGGATCGTTATTTATGCAAGAAAGAGGTTACTCTTCTTTAGCAGAGGCTACCGTATTTGGTTTAGGCTCTGGCTTTGGTTGGTTCCTTGCTATTGTGGCTCTAGCTGCAATAAGAGAAAAACTTTCTTATTCTAACGTTCCTATCCCATTGAGAGGATTGGGTATAACATTTATAATCACAGGGCTTATGGGTATTGCATTTATGAGCTTTATGGGTATTAAACTTTAATAGCTAAATAGAGATATTATGGATAGTAATTTAATTCAATTAATAGTTATATCGGTAGTAGCTTTTTTAGCAATTACCCTAATTTTAGTGGGGCTTCTCCTTTTTGCTAAAGAAAAGCTCACACCAAGCGGAGTTGTTAAAATTAACATAAACAATGGAAATAAAGAGATAGAGGTTACACCTGGTTCGTCTCTACTTTCAACTCTTGCCGATAATAAAATATTTTTACCTTCTGCTTGTGGCGGAAAAGGTAGTTGTGGACAATGTAAATGCCAAGTTATTCAAGGTGGCGGAACTATACTACCAACAGAGGTAGGCTTCTTTACCCGCAAACAAATCCAGAATAACTGGCGATTAGGTTGTCAAGTTAAAGTAAAGGAGAACTTAGAAATAGTAGTTCCAGAATCTGCCTTAAGCGTTAAGAAATGGGAATGCGAGGTTATCTCTAACAAAAACGTAGCAACATTCATTAAAGAATTCTGCGTTAAGATTCCAGATGGAGAGACTCTAGCCTACCGTTCTGGTGGATACATACAAGTTGATGTTCCTGCAATGACTGTAGATTATAAGAACTTTGATATAGAACCTCAATTTAAAGCAGATTGGGATAAGATGAAGATGTTTGATCTTAAAATGGTAAATCCAAGTCCTACACTAAGAGCTTACTCAATGGCCACTTATCCTGCAGAGGGAAATATCATTAAGCTAAATATTCGTATAGCTACTCCTCCTTTTGATAGGGCCAAAGGTGGATTTATGGATGTTAATCCTGGTATTTGTTCATCTTATATCTACTCTTTAAAGCCAGGGGATAAGGTAACTATTTCTGGCCCTTATGGCGAATTCTTTGTTCCTGACAATTGTCCACAAGACCAAGAATTAATATTTATTGGTGGTGGTGCAGGTATGGCTCCTATGAGATCTCATATTATGCATTTGTTTAAAACAGAAAAAACATCTCGTAAAGTATCGTTCTGGTATGGTGCTCGCTCGCTAAAAGAGGCATTCTACTTAGAAGATTATGCAGAAATAGCAAAAGAATTCCCTAATTTCACCTTTAATCTTGCTTTGGATAATCCACTTCCAGAAGATAATTGGAAAGGATATAAAGGATTTATTCATCAAGTACTTTATGATAATTATTTAAAACAACATGAGAATCCAGAGGATGCTCTTTATCTAATGTGCGGACCTCCTATGATGTCTCAATCTGTAGTTAAAATGTTAGATAATCTAGGCGTTCCTCCAGAAAATATCTTGTTTGATAACTTTGGCGGATAGTTTAAAGAATAAATATCAATAAGTAGGATGAGTAAAAAGTCTACGTGACTTTTTACTCATCCTTTTTATTTAACTTTTAACAACTGCATTAACAACTAATTCTTTAGCATTTTATTAATACTTATTGATTCTTTAATGGACCAGATTTATTTGGTGGTGGTGGAGTTTTAATAGGCATTAAATAATTAGTAGTACTTTTATACCCTGGCGAATTGTACTCTAACTGATTAGATATATTGTTATTTAAAATACGTAATAATGTGCCAAAAACTATAAACAATGGGTTATTACTAGAGCACATTTGATTTATAAAATGTGGTTCCTTTATATCACTTAGTCCATCATATGCTCCAGACCTAAGATTCATCATTATACTTGTTCTGGCTCTATCAACGGCTTCTCTGGCCTCTTTGGTTTCTATCCATCCCTGTTCTACATAGGCCAATTCAACCAATTTTCTGTAATAACCAACAATACCCTTAGAAAAAAAATCA
>CAXYUL010000031.1:0-11939 GCA_964292095.1 uncultured Bacteroidales bacterium
TATCATCGATATCAATATGCTCAATTTTATTTAGCTTGTTTTCCATAATGCCTATTTAAGTTCTTTTATAATAGACACCAAAAAATGAATTTAGTATTACAATATGAGAATAAAATTTGATAAATTTTCTCTTAAAAATTTAAGGGCCCTCCCCATTTGAACTTTTACAGTATTAACTGATATGTTAAGCTGACTTGCTACTTCTTGATATTTAAGTTCTTGTGAGCAACACATTAAAAAAATTCGTTTTCTTGCTTGTGGCAATTTTTCTATAGACTTGTATAGTTTTTCGCTAATGTCGTAATCTTGTAAATCTTGTTCATCCTCTACCACCTGGCTATGCTCATGTTTAAAAGATTCTAAGTTTTTAATTTTAACCTTTTCAGACCTTATTATATATAAGGCAGAGTTCTTAACAGAAAAATATAGATAGGATTCTATAGATGTGTGAATATTGTTATATTTCTCCTTAAACCAAAATTTAATAAATATCTCTTGTACTAGATCTTCGCAGATAGTTAAATCCCCTAAAATAGAATAGCAGTACGAAACCAGTGGCTCATAATATAAATTAAAAAGGTTCTTAAAAGCCTCCTCATTAGAAATAGCTATATTGCTAAAAAGATTATTCTTTTGGCTAGTCATTATAAAATTTAGGTAATAAACACAGCAAATATACAAAATTAATATTTGTCTGCTACCTATTACAATAAAAGAAAAGATATAATTTGTTTTAGTTTAGACAAAAAATTAGGAGGAGACCTTTGTGTATAACACATTAAAGTCTCCCCCTTATATTATAATACTTTTAGTCTATGTATTTACTGTAAAATTATTTAGCAGCTTCTTCTTTTTGTGGAGCAGCAGGCATAACTTTTAATAACTCAACCTCAAAAATTAGAGTAGAGTATGCTGGTAAATTTGGACCCATAGCTCTTTGTCCATATCCTAACTCATAAGGTATCCAAAGTTTGATTTTACCACCTTCGCCTACATATTGAATTCCTTCTGTCCAACCTTTGATAACATTAGCTAAAGGGAACTTAACAGGCTCACCGTTTTTATATGAAGAATCAAACTCTGTTCCATCTAATAAAGTACCTTTATAATGAACCTCAACAGTATCAGTTACTGCTGGTTTAGCACCTGTACCTTCTTTCTCTATTTTATATTGTAAGCCACTTTCTGTTGTAACAACACCTGCTTCTTGTTTGTTTTTAGCTAAGAAATCAGCTTGCTCTTTTTCTTTTATTTTACCAACAGCAGCCTCTGCTTTTATCATATAAGCTTGGATAATTTGTCCTATTTGCTCCTCTTTAATCTTTGTCTCTTTGCCATCCATTACATCTTTCATCGCATTAAGCATTTCATTATAATTAAGAGCCTGAATGTTAGATTGTTTAAGCATTCCACCAAAAGATAGACCAATAGCATAACTAACAGAATCATATTGAGCCTGTGGTACGTCTGCTATAGGACATTTAGATGAACCCGCACCAGAACAAGAGGCAAGTAACAAAGCACTTGCTGCAAGGAGTGTTAAATTTTTTAATGTTTTCATTTTGATAATTTTATTTGTTTATAATCTTTATAGTCTATTTTTGTTTATGTGACGTTAGTAATATAGCCCCAGTACCTAAGACTGCAGCAATTAATGAAGTACCTAAAATTGCTATCTTTCCTAAATTTACTACAGCCATATCAGTAAATGCTAAGTTATCTATAAATATTGACATTGTAAAACCGATTCCGGCAATAACTCCTAAAGCTAAAACTTGAGACCATTTGGTATTATCTGGAAGTACAGCAAGTTTAAGTTTTACCGACAACCAACTAAAAATAAATATTCCAAGAGGCTTGCCCAACAGCAAACCAAAAAATATACCAACAATTACAGGAGGCATAGGAAAAGTTAACAATTCTGTATTAATTACAACACCAGCATTTGCTAAAGCAAATAAAGGCATAATTATAAAGGTAACCCATGGGTGAAGAGCCGACTCAAATTTATGCATAAGTGGATTAATCTTTTGAACCTTTTCGTTCATCTGATGAATAATGTGCTGCTGCTGAGGATTTGCCAAAACTTCTATTTGGCTGTTACTAACCTTTTTAAATTTATCTATTAAATATTTTAGACCAACATAAAATCTAACCTCATTTATGGCTGTTTTAGGAGGGATAGTAAGAGCCAGAATAACTCCTGCTATTGTTGCATGCACCCCAGATTGAAGAATAAACCACCACAATAAAACTCCTGGGATAACATACATTAGAGTATTATGCACCTTATACCTTCCTAGCGTTAATAAGAATAGTACAACTAATGCCGCATAAAACAACATCTCTAAATGTAAAGCATGAGCAGGATAAAAAATTGCAATAACTACAATAGCTCCCAGATCGTCTACTATAGCTAATGCTGTTAAAAAAATCTTTAAGCTAATTGGAGCTTTTTTACCAAGTAACGACAACACTCCTAAAGCAAATGCAATATCAGTTGCCATAGGAATACCCCAACCATTAACTGTATCTAGAGATGAATTATTAAATATTGTGTAAATAATTGCAGGGACCACCATTCCGCCTAAGGCTGCAAAAATAGGAAGTGCAGCGTGCTTTATAGAAGACAACTCTCCCACTAACATCTCTCTCTTTATCTCTAAACCTACTACAAAAAAGAAAATAACCATTAAGCCATCATTAATCCATTGCTCAATTGTCATTTCAATTTTAAAATCCGATACAGATATTGCAGCACTTTGATGCCAAAAATCATTTAAAAAACTAAATACAGGAAAATTTGCACCAATCAAAGCAATTACAGCACATATAAACAATAATACTCCGCCTATTGATTCGTTGTGTAAAAAAGCATTAAAAAAATTCCTCATCTCCAAACTTCTTTCGAGTCTGTTCTTAGAAAAGTTTTTACTCATTATAAATAAAGGTTTTATCAAGCACTTTAAACAAATATACAAAAGCCTAAAGTTACTACAAGTTTAAAATTAAATCTTGCAAATATAATAATTATTAATTAATTACCGAATTTAATGATAAACAAAGTTTGTATAAAATTCTAGCACCCACATTGGCATCAATAGAAATTTCCCCTCCATTGGCAACCTCACATAAGTCGAATCCTATTATTTTTTTACCACTATTTGCTAGACACTTTAATAAATAACTAGCTTGATTATACGATAAGCCCCCAGGTACAGGCGTTCCAGTATTGGGACATAGAGAAGCATCTAAACCATCTATATCAAAACTAACATACACATAGTATGGGAGACTCCCTATTATTTCATCACAAACAGATTTCCACGTATCACCTTCAAATAAACGCGTACTCAACTCTCTATCACTATAGGCTTTAACTCTATTACTGCCATGTATAATTTTGTTCTCAAATTCACAAAAGTCTCTTATTCCTACTTGTGTTAAAGCATTTACATTAGGAATTTGCTGTAGTACATTAAACATTATAGAAGCATGAGAATAAGTAAAGCCCTCGTAGGCATCTCTAAGATCTGCATGAGCATCTATATGTAAAATGCCAAACTCATTATATTTTTCTGCAAGAGCTTTTATCAATCCCAAAGGCACACTATGCTCACCACCTACAACAGCTGCTATTTTACCTTTATCTAAAATTGATTTAGACACTCTGTATACATAGTCGTTTAATTTTTCTGAAGCCTCATTTACTTGTTCTATCTTATAGTCTAGATTTTGTTCGCTAGAGCCAGCACTTAATTCTGCTATTACTTCCTCTGCTATTACTCTTGTACTTTTACCTAGTCCTTCTATCTCACTATACTCTGCTATAGTTCCTATTTTGGTATGCCATGCATTTGGTATCTCCTCATCAAATAAATCCATTTGCATAGATGCTTCTAATATAGCCTTAGGTCCTTGTGCTGTGCCAGGCATAAAAGAAGTTGTTACATCCCATGGAACTGAGATTAGAAGTATATCGCTTTCTTCCTCTGTATAAGGAAATCCAAAAAACTTTCCGTTAGGAATACCTATGTTGTCGGGATTAAAATTATCCATCTTTATATTTTTTTAAACTAAACCTTCTCTAATAAGATCGTGAATATGAACTAAACCTAAATACCTTCCGCCTTCTAAAACTACAACGGATGTAATTTTATTCTTTTCCATTACCCTAAAGGCATTAATAGCTAACTCTGCAATATCTACCACCTTAGGATTTTTAGACATTATATCCCTAGCCACCAAAGTATCTAAAGGCTTCCCTTTTTCTATCATACGCCTAACATCACCGTCTGTAATAATACCCATAAGCTCTTCATGTTCTCCCAATACTGCTGTTGCGCCTAATCTATTCTGAGATATATTTATTATAGTATTTTGTATATTCTCATTCTCTTTTACAAAAGGTCTTACTGTTCTATCAAAAACATCCTCAACTCTTAAATATAATTTTTTACCTAGAGAACCACCAGGATGATATTTTGCAAAATCCTCTTGAGAAAAGCCTCGCATTTTAAGCAAACATACAGCTAAAGCATCTCCCATAACCAACTGAGTAGTAGTGCTAGAAGTTGGAGCTAAATTATTAGGGCAGGCCTCTTCGCTTACACTTGCCCTTATTATATAATCCGAATGTTGAGCCAGGTAAGATTCAATATTAGAGACCATTGCAATGAGCTTGTTTCCCATTCTACCAATTAATGGTACAAGAACTTTTATCTCTGGCGTATTTCCACTCTTAGAAATGCACATTACTATATCATTTGCCTGAATTATACCCAAATCTCCGTGTATTGCATCAGCCGCATGCATAAAAATTGATGGAGTACCAGTAGAATTTAAAGTTGCTACAATCTTACTCCCGATAATTGCACTTTTACCAATTCCAGTAATAATTAATCTTCCCTTAGAATTATAAATTATATCAAGAATCTCTAAAAAGCTATCATTAATATAAGGCTTTAAATTATTTACAGCTGCAGCCTCTTTCTCTATAACACTTATAGCCAACTCTTTAAGGCCATTATTTAAAAATTTCATAAAAAAATTTTGTAGAAAATAAACAAATAGGTAACTTAGAGCCACAAAGGTAAAGAAAAATGTATACTTTACCTTATTATTTTAATAAATATTATGCTATTATCATCGGACATTTTACACACTAAACTTAAAGAATTCTTTGGCTTCGACGGTTTTAAGGGAGAACAGGAAGAGATTATCCGTCACCTTATGGAAGGGAATGACACATTTGTACTGATGCCTACAGGAGGTGGGAAGTCTCTTTGTTATCAGCTTCCAGCTCTACTTATGCCGGGAACAGCTATAGTAATATCTCCGCTAATTGCGCTAATGAAAAACCAAGTGGATGCAATAAGAGGCTTTGTTGCAAACAGTTCTGGAATTGCCCACTTCTTAAACTCCTCATTAAATAAAAGTCAGATTCAAGAGGTTAAAGATGATTTATTGTCTGGAGTAACAAAACTGCTATACGTTGCACCCGAATCACTTACAAAAGAAGAAAATATAAATCTACTAAGACAATGCAAAATATCTTTCTATGCGGTAGACGAGGCTCATTGTATTTCTGAGTGGGGTCACGATTTTAGACCAGAATATAGAAAGATTCACCCAATAGTAAATGAAATTGGTGTGGCGCCAATTGTTGCACTAACAGCAACTGCTACACCAAAAGTGCAGTCTGATATTCAGAAAAACCTTGGGATGTCTAATGCCAGAGTATTTAAAGACTCATTTAATAGAAAAAATTTATACTACGAAATAAGGCCTAAGAGTAATACAGAAAAAGAAATTATTAAGTTTATCAAAAATAATAGCGGAAAATCTGGGATTATTTACTGCCTAAGCAGAAAAAAAGTAGAAGATTTAGCAGAACTTCTTAATGTTAATGGAATTAAAGCACTACCATACCATGCCGGTTTAGATGCAAATACAAGAGCAACTAATCAGGATAGGTTTCTTATGGAGGATGTAGATGTTATTGTTGCAACAATAGCATTTGGGATGGGAATAGACAAGCCTGATGTTAGATTTGTGATTCACTATAATATGCCTAAAAGTTTAGAGGGATATTATCAAGAAACAGGTAGAGCCGGTAGAGATGGCGGCGAAGGACAATGTATTACATTCTATAGTTTTAAGGATATCCAAAAACTAGAGAAGTTTATGCAAAGTAAACCTTTGGCAGAACAGGAAATTGGGAAGCAATTACTTAATGATACTGTTGCTTATGCCGAATCTAATCAGTGTAGACGTAAGAGTTTACTTAATTATTTTGGAGAACAATATACAGAAGAAAATTGCGGAAACTGCGACAATTGTTTATATCCAAAAAAACAATTTGAGGGCAAAGATTTTATATTAACTGTAATTGAGCTAATTAAGGCAATGAAAGAAAATTTTAAAGCCGACCATCTAGCTAATATACTTGGGGGAGTAAATAACTCTATTATAAAATCCTATAATCACCATAAGCTAGATTTATTTGGCGTAAACCCAAATAAAGATAATAAATTTTGGCTGGCTGTTATTAGGCAAGCTATTGTTTTACATTTAATAAATAAGGATGTAGAAAAATATGGTCTTTTAACCGTAAGCGAAGATGGCGAAAAATTCTTTAACGAACCACATTCAATTCTACTTACAGAAGATAGAGAATTCTTAGATTCTGATGATGATGATACTATTACTATAGGTACTAATAAAAATTGTGGTGGAGGCGGTGACCAAGCACTTTTATCTATGTTAAAGGAGGTTAGATCATCTCTATCTAAGAGGTTAAAACTTCCAAGTTTTGTAATATTCACCGATCCTTCATTAGAAGATATGTCTATACAATATCCTACTACAATAGATGAGCTAAAAAGTTGCCAGGGAGTTGGAGAAGGAAAGGCTAAAAAATTTGGGAAAGAGTTTGTGCAACTAATTGCTAAATATGTAGAAGAAAATGAGATAGATAGGCCATCTGATTTAGTTGTAAAATCTGTTGTAAATAAATCTCTAAATAAAGTATATATTATCCAAAGTATAGATAGAAAACTACCTTTGGATGAAATAGCCGATGCTAAGAACATGGAGCTAGATCATGTATATGAAGAGATAGAAGCTATAGTAAGTTCTGGAACTAGAATAAACATTGATTACTACATAAGACAAGTTATAGACGAAGACAAAATAGATGATATTTACGAGTATTTTAAAGAGGAGGCTACTTCAGACTCAGTAAATGAGGCCCTCAAAGCTCTAGGCCACGACTATACAGAAGAAGAGGTAAGATTAATTAGAATCAAATTCTTATCAGAACTTGGTAATTAAATCACTTTTAAGTGTTATTATTAAAAATAAAAATAGATTCATAATACCATTTATAATGTTAGTATGGTGAGTCTATTTTTTATTTTATTATGATAGCTCAAGCCATTTGATATCGGCATCTCTCCCCCAATATGTAATTTGCCTTTTTGCATATCTTCTACTATTCCTTTTAATTAATTCTACAGCATTTTCTAAGCTAGAATCTCCATCTAGGTAGGCAAATAGCTCTTTATAGCCAACAGTATTTAAAGCTGGCATATATCTATACTCTTGGAGCGAGGCAACCTCAGCTACTAAACCATCCTCTATCATATTATCAACTCTTTTGTTTATTCTATTATAAAGAATTTCCCTATCTCTATTTAAACCAATTTTTGTAATTTTAAATGGTCTACTTTTTTTTGTAGCACTTTTCCACTCAGAAAACTTCTTTCCTGTTTGAATTGTTACCTCCAAAGCTCTAATAACTCTTTGCTTATTAGATAATTCTATACTGTTATATGAGTCAATATCTCTAAGTTGTAGTTCTTTGCACAAACTTTCTAAGCCTTCATTTTGACACTTTAAGCTTAACTGTGCTCGTAAATCTTGGTCTGCCTCTGGAAAATCATCTAGTCCGTTACAGAGGGCGTCTATGTATAAGCCAGAACCGCCAACCATTACTAGTTTATCGTGTTTAATAAATAGCTGATTTAAAAGATCTAAGGCCTCTATCTCATATCTTCCTGCTGTGTAATATTCAGAAACAGAATTAGAATAAATAAAATAATGTTTAACTTGCTCCAATTGTTCTACCGAAGGAGCTGCCGTTCCTATCTTAAGTTCCTTAAAAATTTGTCGAGAATCACAATTAATAATTGGAGACTGTAATTTTTTTGCCAATTCTATGGAATAATCTGTTTTCCCAACGCCAGTTGGGCCCAAAATAATAATTAACTCCTTGCTATTTATAAGATTAGCACTACTTTCCATCATTAGCTAATTTCCTCACCCTCTGGCAATTCATCTGCCATAAATTTAGAATCATCCTCTCCTACATCATCTAAAGGATCTGCGAACTGGTCTAAATCATCATATTTTTTGGCAAACTGTTCTGGATTTCTTCCTTTTTCTGCCACAAGACGTGGATAAGACGCTCTAAAAGCAGGTTCAACTTCACTTATAAATGTGAGTTTAATTATTTTATCTTTACGTAAATCAAATACATATAAAAGCTGAGTTTCACCTTTAGATAAAGTTTTTTGTATAGTAACAGAATCCATCGTACCATCACCCATATCAAACAAACCATATTCGCTCATTAAATTATCCTTACTGTCTAAGCCCCTAAAGGCTACCATCTGATCTGGAGCAAAACCTAAATCATTAAGAAGGAAATTATGCAGAGAATAGAGAGAGGTATCACCTTTAATTTCATATTCCCTCATAAAAATTTTACTTTCTGGTATATTTGCTCTGTATTTGTAAATCATGAGTATAAATTTAAGTAATAACTTTAAAAAATTATTAAAATTGTTGTGCTATAATATCCTATTGAGCCGTATTTTTATAGGCTTCTAACAAGAATTTAATTGTATCTTTATCATCTGCGTATTCGCCAATAGATGGCCTTTGCGCTAGTCCAAAGGTAGTATATTTTTTTTGAATTTGAGCAGAAAATTCTTTCTGAAATTCTAAAACATCGTTTAAACTAGAATAAAAGCGGTACCTAATCTCAGCTCTATTACTCCAAATATCAGTACTTTGCCTAAGTAAAAAGAAATTTCCATCAATTATATCATCTCCTTGCATTTTTAATACAGCCCTTAAACGTTTATAAATGTTTAAAAACGCTCCTACTCCAATTTCCTTTTCCCATTTTGCAAAGGAATTAAGTAAATTAGTAAAACAATAACCCTCTGGCAAAAATAAATAACTAACACTTCTACAACCCATCCCGTAATACAAAAAAACGTCTTGCGCCAAAGCATCTAATTGATCTGAATTTTCACTAGCATCTAATACTGCAAAACTAAATCGACTTCCTCTAGTTAAAATAGGTTGCCTAGAAGATTCTTCTTTTATTTTTTCAATTGTTCTACTAGAACCTGTTGCTATTAAAGCATTTAAATTATATGAATAGAAACTCTTTAAATCTTTGCATATAATTATTTTTTCTTTAAACTTTGGCTCTATTTTAAATAATATATTAATTATTGTAGGGATTAATTAATTATCTTTTGATGATGGTTTAATAAGCACCTTTGTTCCTACCGCTAGCGAACAAAGCAAATCGTGAAAACCAACCATAGGTATGTTACCTGCCATTATAATACCAACACTAAAGTTATTGGAGCAATTATTAATTTGACCTGCATAAGCTCTAATCCAGCAATTTAGTTTCTCTGTGTCTAAAAAGTCGCGGACAATATTTTCTATTGCAGTCCGTTGCATAAATATTGTAAAAAACTCATTTTCTCTACTGCTTAGCTCCATGGCTAATTCTAAATCTTTATCTTCTATTTCTCCCCTAAGCCAAGATAGTAGATATTGTCCAAGTTTCCAAAAGACATTTATAAATTCTAATGTTTGCACAAGTAAACTGTAATAATATGAAAATAATTATAATTGATTGGCACAAAAGTACAGTAAAAATATAAGTATAAAAAAATTTTTGTTCTTTAAGTAAAATGCAATAACTTTACAACCTGATATGGCAACAACAATACAACCCATTTCAGATACCTATAAAAGTATAGAATCTGCTTCTAGTGGCATCTACAAAGATAATGGAAGCAAATTTCTGTCTTTTGCATATCCTGTTACTAGTACGCAGGAGGTAAAATCTATTTTACAAGATATAAAAAAAGAATATTTTGATGCAAGGCACCATTGTTACGCCTACCGAATAGGATATAATGGAGAGCAATGGAGGGCTAACGACGATGGCGAGCCATCTTCTACAGCAGGAAAACCAATTTATGGCCAAATCCTTTCTAATGAACTAAGCGATATATTAATTATTGTAGTTAGGTATTTTGGAGGAATAAAATTAGGGGTTCCTGGCCTTATAAAAGCCTACAAAAGTGCAAGTTCTGATGCTTTAACAAATGCCTCCATTATTACTAAAATTGCCACCCAGAAATATTATTTAGAATTTGATTACCTAGAGATGAACCAGGTAATGAAAATACTTAAAGATTTGTCTCTCGCCCCTTATAATCAAAATTTTAATTTAAAATGTAGCTTAGAGGTAGATGTGAGGCTCACAGATATTAAATCGTGGGAAGAAAAAGCATCTGGCTTCTTTTCTAAGGAATGTATCGGGAAGAATAATATTTGATACTATTAAAATATATGAGTAAAAAAACTAGTCTCGTTTCCATCCACGACTTTACAAAGGATGAGATTTTGCACATTTTAGATGTTGCATATGAGTTTGAACAGAACAAAAGCCAAACTATCTTGCACGATAAAGTTATTGCCTCATTATTTTTTGAGCCATCTACTCGTACTCGATTGAGCTTTGAAACAGCTGCCAATAGACTTGGAGCTAGGGTTATAGGCTTTTCCGATGCTGGAAATACTAGCGTTAGTAAGGGAGAAACGCTTAAAGATACAATTAAAATGGTTTCTAATTATGTTGATTTAATAGTTATGAGACACCCATTAGAGGGTAGTGCAAGATATGCCTCTGAAGTTACTGATATTCCTATTATTAATGCAGGTGATGGAGCTAATCAGCATCCAACTCAAACTTTACTAGACCTTTATACCATAAAACAGACACAAGGGAAACTAGAAAATATAAATATAAACATGGTTGGAGATTTAAAGTATGGAAGAACTGTACACTCTTTATTACAAGCACTTTCTCACTTTTCTCCTAAATTTACTTTTACATCTCCAGATGAACTAAAAATGCCTGTTGAGTATAAAGATTTTTTAGATAAAAAGGGAATTGAATATAAGGAGACAGCTGAGTTAAATGTAGAGGGAAATGATATTCTATATATGACAAGGGTACAACAAGAACGTTTTACCGATCCTATGGAATATGAAAAGGTTAAAAATGTATATGCATTAAATGCCTCTATGCTAGAAAAAGCAAAACCTAATTTAAAAATTCTTCATCCACTGCCACGTGTTAATGAAATTGCACTAGATGTAGATGATACTCCTTATGCTTACTATTTTAAACAAGCCGAAAATGGTATGTATGTTAGGATGGCAATAATTGCCTATTTACTTGGCTATAAATAAATGATAGTTTCTAAATAAAAGTATAATGGAAAAAAATATACAAAAAGAATTAAAGGTTAGTGCTATAAAAAATGGAACTGTGCTAGACCACATTCCCTCTAGCCAACTTTTTAAAGTAATTAGCATTCTAAATTTAAAAAATTGCGATAAGCAAATAACCTTTGGTACTAATTTAGAGAGTAAATTACTTGGTAAAAAGGCAATCATTAAGATTGCTGATAAATATTTTAAAGATAGCGAAATTAATAAAGTTGCTTTAGTTGCTCCCCAAGCTAAAATAAACATTATTAAGGACTTTGAAGTTATAGAGAAAAAAATCATTACGGTTCCAGAAGAGATTATTGGTATTGTAAAGTGCAAAA
>CAXYUL010000032.1:0-11755 GCA_964292095.1 uncultured Bacteroidales bacterium
GCAAATATTCTAGCAATGGGCGTTGGGAAGCTATTCGCCCAACAAGTAACTGCCTAGAACGTTTAAAGTATATTTTTTATACTACTTTTTCGTCAAGTACATAAATATCTTTGTATTGTCTGCCCAATTGGTTATAATCTAATCCATAACCAACAATAAAATCATTTGGAATTTCTATAGCAGGATAATCTATTTTAATAGATTTCTTATAAGAATCTGGTTTTAAGAAAAGAGTACAAACCTTTATATCAGCTGCCCCATCTGCCTCTAAGATCTTATAAAGCTCTTCAATTGTTCCACCGGTATCAACGATATCTTCTACAATAACAACAGTTCTACCTTTTACACTTTTTGTTAGTCCCATAATCTGTTTAACCTCTCCGCAAGAAGAAGTGCCCTCATATGAGGCTAGTTTAATAAATACTATATCGCTCTGAATTTTTATTTTACGCATTAAATCTGCAGTAAACATAAAAGAGCCATTAAGAACACCTAAAAAAATAGGAGTATCTACATTCTTAAGGTCGTTGTTTATTTTATTAGCAACATTAGTTACGTATTCATCTATTTTTTGGCTAGAAATACATACTCTAAATGTTTTATCATGAAGTTTTATTTTTTCCATATATGTAGGATATTTTTAAAATTGAACAAACCAATATACAAAGATATTGTTTTTTTTGTATTTACTTGTATTTTTTTAAGTATCATTTTATTTACAATAACTTATCTACCAACAGTTTACATTGTGTGTAGTATTTTGTGGATTTTATTATTGTTTGTAGGTGGTTAGTTATCAGGCTTTTGTAAAATATTTATAGCTAACAAAAAATAACTATATTTGCAGCCTAAAATAGATAAAATTTTATGAAACCATTAGTTAGTATAATTATGGGTAGCACTTCTGATATGAAGGTTATGGAACAGGCTGCCGAATTTCTTAATCAAATGCAAATTCCCTTTGAAATTAATGCACTATCTGCGCACAGAGTTCCAGATTTAGTTGCAGACTTTGCAAAGAATGCACATAGTAGGGGAATTAAAGTTATTATAGCAGCGGCGGGCGGCGCAGCCCACTTACCTGGTGTAATAGCAGCCTCAACAGCTGTGCCTGTTATAGGTGTTCCAATTAAATCGTCTAACTCTATGGATGGTTGGGATTCTGTGTTATCAATTTTGCAAATGCCAGCTGGGATACCTGTTGCCACAGTAGCTTTAGATGGATCAAAAAATGCAGCCATACTAGCAACACAAATATTATCAGTAGCAGATGAGGGCATTTTTGAAAGATTTTTAGCGTTTAAAAACGATTTAGCTACAAAAATTGCCAAAGCAAACATAAATTTATCTGCTATTAAATACGATTACAAGACTAACTAAGGCTTTATTTTATACCTATATAAACGTTTATAATTGTTTGTAAGCATTTGTAAGCAATTGTAAGCATTTGTAAGCATTTGTTAATTGTTTATAAATGTTTAGATCCGTTTAACAAAGCAAAACTTAGCGTAAAAACTTTAATATTTTACGTTTTGTCAGCTATATTTCTTTCTGTCTCTATACTTTTGATCAATAAAAGTATAGATTATGGCAGAAAGATTTTTTTGTTTTATATGCACTTTGCTTTGCCTTGCGCTTAATTGTTCGCCGCTTTTCTCAAAGGGCAATAGGGATTCGCTTGAGCTAAAGGTAGAAGATATTTTAGATTTTCTTTTAGAAGAAGATAGGGAGACAGATGCTCAAGCATTATTAGAATATTATTACGATTTAGCTCAAAATCCAATTGATATTAATAGCATTTCTGAGCAAGGGCTTAAAAATTTGCTAGTTTTAACTGATTATCAGATTACAAATCTTATAAAATACAGAAAGGAGCATGGGGCTATATGGTCTGTTACTCAATTATCTTTAATTGATGGTTATAATATAGAGTTAGCTAATTTTTTGTCTAATTTTCTTAGTTTTAAGACCCAAAGAACATTGTACAAGCCTAAATTAAATTCTGTGCTTATAGTTAGAGCTTCTAGAATATTAGAACACCAAGAATTTTATGACCACATACCTAGTAATGAGAATGATAAAAGTATAGAGAATAGATACTTAGGAAGTTCATATTATGCTAAGTTAAAATTTAAGACTAATTATTTAGATAAGTATGCTTTGGGATTTACGCTAGAGAAAGATGCTGGAGAAAAGTTTTTAAGTAAAGAAAAAATACCTATGGGCGATTTCTTTTCTTTTTTTGTTAGTGCTAGTAATATTGCTCTAAACAAAAATAGAGGTCTTATTATAGATAAAATAATACTAGGCGATTATTCTGCAAGATTTGGTCAGGGCCTAACATTGTGGAATTCATTTTCTATTGGAGGTTTACTTAGTCCACAATCTTTTTGCAAGCAAGGTAGTACTATTCTGCCCTATACTTCTTCTGATGAGAATAACTACAATAGGGGCTTGGCATTATGCCTGTCTTTTCCAAAAATAAAAACAGAACTTACAATGCTATTGTCATATACCAAAATAGATGCAAGAATAAAGGATGGTAAATATACGTCTATAATAAGTGGAGGCTATCATAATACAATTGGAACCATGGCCACAAGAAAAACCTTGGGACAATCGCTTGGTGGAATAAATATTATAAAAGAGTTTAGAAAATTTAAAATAGGAACATCTTTTATAATGTATAAGTATGATAAAGAAAATGGAAGGCTTATAAAGGATTATAATAAATATAGAGAGCATAGTGGGGCGTGGCCAAATGGTTGTGTAGATTTATATGCAATTTTGGGAAAATTTAGACTTTTTGGGGAATTGGCCATAGATTTAAACGGAGATTTTGCTGCTTTGGCTGGCGCTATTTTAGAAATAAATTATAAAACAATGTTAGCTGTGCATTTAAGGGATTACTCTGAAAGATATGTGGCTTCTTTTTCAAATGCCTATACATCATCTCAGTATTGCTATAATCAGAGGGGGATAGTATTAAGTTTACAGAGAGGCTTTGCTAAGGGATATAATCTTTTGACAAGTGGAGAAATAGTGTATTATCCATATCCTAGGTATAATATTAACGAGAGTAGTATGAGTTTAAAGTTGTATTTAAAATTAGATTATAAGTCTTCTATTGTTAATTCGTATTTAAAACTCAGCAATAATTATTCATCTTATAATAAGGCCAATAGACTATCATTTAAGGGAATGCTAAAATATAATTTATGCCAGAGCTTTTCTAGTGACATTAAAGCAGAGATAGCCTATGGACAAAATAATTATTCGTACTCTAGCTCCATTGGATTTGATTATATCTTTTTAAATGAAAGTTGCAAAATACAGGCTAGACTTTGTTATTATGATGCTAAGGATTGGTTTACAAGATTATATATTTATGAGTCTGATATGCCGGGTAGTTTTTCTAGTAGACTTTTATATGGAAAAGGCTTCACAGGCTATTTAAATTTGCGAGTGAAGCCCTTTAGATGGCTTAGTGCTTATTTTAAGATTTCTGCTCCGATATTAAAAGCTAAAGTTGGTGCAGATATTAAATTTTAAGTGTTTCTAATTTTAATTTTTTTGCCAGGGAATATTTTAGATTTTTTAGTTAATCCGTTAATTTTTAAAATATCATCTAAGCTAACTCCTGGATGTTTGTGTGCTATACCTAATAAGGTATCACCCTTTTTAATTGTGTAGTAAATGTATCCTCCTTTTGAACTAGAGTTGCTCTTAGAAGATTTACTTGGTGTATATGTATTATAATTTTCTTGTTGTACATAGTTCACTCCGCCTTTTGTATGGATAGCTAGTTTTTGTCCTGGTCTTATTATAGATTTAGACGAGAGCTTATTCCATTTTCTTAAATCGGCAAGTTGTACTTTGTGTTTTGATGCAATCTTGCTTAGAGTTTCGCCAGATTTAACCTTGTGATAGATTATAGTGTTTTGCGAAATTTGTCTGCTCTCTTTTAGCTTGTTATAAACAATAGGGTTAAAGTAGACAGAATCTTTGTAGTGATATATTTCTTGCTCTTTTTCTACAAATGCAACAGTGTAGTTGTATGGAAGCTTTAGTGTGTATTCGGCTTCGTTACCTGGAACAACATCTTGTGTATATTGTGGGTTGTAGTATCTAAGTTCATTTAAACTTATGCCTATATTCTCAGAAATTTGCTCAAAGTGTAAATTTTGTTTAATGTTAAAGGTGTCTAAATGTGCAGGAATAGGACATTTGTCGGGAATAATATTATAATCTTTGTAGTAATTTAAAAGGTAAAGAGCTCCCACAAAAGCTGGAATATAACCCCTAGTTTCTTTTGGTAGATATGGATAAATGCTCCAGAATTCTTTAGAGCCTGCGCGGCGAATTGCTTTGTTTACGTTGCCAGAGCCGCAATTATAAGATGAGATAGCAAGGGCCCAATCTCCAAAAATTATGTAGGCGTCTCTAAGATATTTTGCTGCGGCGTGTGTTGCTGCAATGGGGTCGAGTCGCTCATCTACGTATGAGTTAATTTTTAGATTATATTGCAGGCCAGTTCTGTACATGAATTGCCATATTCCTCTTGCGTTCATTGGAGAGTGTGCTATTGGATTTAGTGCAGATTCTATAATTGCTAGTGCCTTAATTTCTTTTGGAATGCCGTAAAAATCAAATATTTCCTCAAAAATTGGAAGAAAGTAATTACTAAGTCCTAAAATCCTAGCGGCTTTGTGGGGCATTTTTTCTGTGTATAGTATAATGTATTTTCTTACAATGTCGTTATATGGAATAGGAATAAAAGAGTTCATCTTTTTAAGATTTTCTATGTACTGAGAATCTGGAATATTAGATGATAGTTGTATACTATCTAGGTTTATTGCCATTTCTTGGTCTATTCCCATGCAGTCGCCTAGTTTAGTGCTTCTTTGAGCGTACCAAACAGAAAGCAAGCTATCTGTGTTACAACCAGGGTCTACGTTTGCAAAATCCTCGTTGTCGAGGTAGTTAAAAGCCCCAATATTAATGGTGTCTGACATATCAGTGGTATCGGCAAGGGCAATTTCGCCATCGTTTATTATCCCTTTTAGAGAGTCTAAAGCTTTTTGGAGCGAATCGCGTTGAAATTTAAGAACTTTTTTAGTTTCCTTCTTTCCAAATAATTTAAACGATTGCGCATCAGCTGCTTGTGGGCTCATGAGTATAAGCGCACTAAATGTTATTGTAAGTAATAAGGGCTTTATTTTATACATTTTAGTTATGTTTTTATTTAAAATCTTAAGTTCATCTTAAGTCCAATGCTCTGAGTGTAGTAAGAGTTAATGTTTGGAGTAGAAGAAAAACTGTTCATTGGTTTTGTACTTATTGGTTCTATTATACCAGGTTCAACTTTTAATGAGATATCATCGCTAACGTCAAAATTGCTAAAGTGGGCAAAAACGTTGGCATCTACAATATTTAGCACGTAAATTAGGGCCGTAGCTATAATAGAGTAGTCTCTTAATCTCCTGTGTGAATCGCGGTACCATTTTATGTTTTCGGTGCTAAGGTTTCCCTTGTAGCCACCATTTGGATCTGATGCTTGAATATACATATCTCTGTATCTAGTATATTGCTTTTGATTAAAGGCCCAGCAGTAGCCGCTAACGGCAAATCCACCATAAAAGATGGGAATTTTCCAATAGTCGCCATTATATGCTTGTCCTAGCCCTGGCAGCATTGCTGAATATAAAGATGCTCTTGCAGGGAGAGGTTTTTGAACACTTTTAAAAGAAACTACACCATCAAGGGCTGTTCCCCAATATGAGATTAATGCCCCTGCTATCATCCAGTCTCTTAAGCCTTTGTAGGATTGGTCTCCTGTGCTTTGTAACTTAGAGTTTGCTATTATGGCCCCAGTTATGCAGCCGCCTATGGCCCCATAAACTATTGGGAGTTTCCATGCTTGATGGTTATAAATTTGAGCAGTCCCTGGTAAGATTAAAGATCCAAGAAACATTTGTTGTATTTTCATAGAATCTTTATGGCCTAATGCTTTAAAATAACGACCTATGGTAAATGATGGCTTTTTAGACATTATTACTTCTTCGTTATTATTTTCTTGCCCATTTTGGTTATTTTGGGTATTGCTACCAGGAGGTCCTGTTTGTGTAAATTCCTTAAATTGTGCACTTAACTTGCTCGGTGAACATATTAATATTGCAAGCAAAGTAAAGGTAAATATGGTGTATAATTTTTTTTGCACTTGCAAGGTATTCTTAGTTGTTATTTTGTTCGTTTTTTTCTAAAATAGATAAAAACTGTTCAATCTCTTTATCTGATTTAAAGTGAATAGTAAGGTTTCCACTTCCTTTTGGAGTCCTTTTTATACTTATGTTGTTATTAAAATATTTACCCACCAACTCTATAACTCTAAAGTGTGTGTCGGGAAGATCAATACTTTCTTTACTCTTAGGATCATTTTTTTTATCTGAGTTAAGCTGTTGAACTTTTGTTTCTATTTGCCTCACCGACAAATCTTGTTCTATGATTTTATTAGCGAGCTTAAGCTGAATTTTTGGATTGTCTACACCTAAGAGTGATTTTGCGTGGCCCATAGAAAGTTTTTTTGCTCTAATTGCAAATTGAATTTCGGCAGGAAGCTTTAGTAATCTAAGGTAATTGGTAATTGTTGTTCTCTTTTTTCCAACTCTTTCGGCCATGGCTTCTTGAGTTAGATTACATTCGTCAATTAAACGCTGAAAACTAAGAGCTATTTCTATTGAGTCTAAATCTTCTCTTTGTATATTTTCTACAATTGCCATTTCTAGCATACCTCTATCGTCTGTTTTACGAATATAGGCTGGTATAGTTAAAAGTTGCGCTAGCTTGCAAGCCCTATACCTACGTTCACCACTAATAATCTGATATTTACCATTGGTAATAGGCCTAACGGTTATTGGTTGAATGAGTCCTAAAAGCTTTATAGAGGCAGAAAGCTCGGCTATAGCTTCTTGGTTAAATTCTGTTCTTGGTTGGTATGGGTTGGGTTCTATGTCTTCTATACTTATTTCTTGGGTTGAAACAAGTGGCCTTTCTTTTTGCTCTTCGGCAGATATGTGTGCTCTATTTTGAATGGAAGAGGCGTCGGAGATAAGCGCCCCAAGCCCTTTCCCAAGTCCTGTTTGTAACTTTGCCATTAGTCTTGTGGTTTATTTTCTGGTTTTGAAACAATCTCTTTAGCTAGGTTTAGATAGTTGCTAGAACCGTTAGAAAGGGCATCATACAAAATTACTGGTTTGCCAAAGCTTGGAGCTTCACTTAATCTTACGTTTCTTGCTATGATTGTTTGGAAAACCATACTACCAAAATGATGCCTTACTTCTTCTACAACTTGATTTGCCAACCTAAGGCGAGCATCATACATAGTTAGTAAAAATCCTTCTATCTCTAGTTGAGGATTAAGTCTATTTTGAACTAATTTAATAGTATTTAAAAGTTTACCTAGGCCTTCTAAAGCAAAAAACTCGCATTGTACTGGTATAATTACAGAGTCTGCAGCGCTAAGAGAATTTATTGTTATTAGTCCTAATGATGGTGAGCAGTCTATAATTATGTAGTCGAATTGGTCTTTTATTTCTTTAATAGAATTTTTTAAGACCATTTCTCTATCTTCTATATTTAGCATTTCTATCTCTGCGCCAACAAGGTTGATATGAGAGGGTATAACTTTTAGGTTTTTTATCTCGCTATCTAATATAATTTGGGAAGCATCTTTTTCTCCTATCAAAACTTCGTATAATGTGTTTTTGTCACTTGAGTTTGGGTCGAAATTGAGGCCTGATGTAGTATTGGCTTGTGGGTCAGCATCAATTATGAGAGTCTTTTTTTCTAAGACAGATAAAGAAGCTGCTAAATTTATTGCAGTTGTGGTTTTACCAACTCCTCCTTTCTGGTTAGCTATCGCAATTACTTTTCCCATATTATTTAAATATTATAATCTCCTGTTTAGATTGTTTGTTAACGTGCAAAAATAAGAAATCTTTTTATATGTAAAGAATTTATTATTTATTATTGAAAAAACTAAACTACTTTTGCAAAAAAAAGAGATAATGCGAAAAGATATATGGATGGTAATAGTTAATCCTAAGGCGGGAAGTGGAAGAGGCTTAAAGGATTGGCCTATTATTTCTAATCAGATGTATAATAGCGGATTAAATTTTACTTGTGTTTTTACAGAGCACAAATATCACGCTATAGAGCTTACTGTAAAATCTATTAATGATGGGTTTAGAAATATTGTTGCAGTAGGTGGTGATGGAACTATTCATGAGGTGGTGAATGGAATTTTTATTCAAAAATGCGTTTCAACTACAGATATCTTTTTAGCAGTTATACCAACAGGTACTGGAAATGACTGGATTAGAATGTATGGTATATCAAAATCTTATTTGCAGGCGGTGCGGTCGCTGGTAGAGAAGAGGAGTGTTTTGCAGGATGTTGCTAAGGTACAATTTTATGAAACCAGAGTAAGGCATACTCGTTATATGGCAAATGTTGCTGGCCTTGGATATGATGCTGTTGTAAATTTAAAATATAATAATTTAAAAGATGAAGGTAAGTATGGTAGATTGTTATATCTACGTAGTACGATTCACACATTTTTAAAGTTTAGGGCAAAACATTTTAAAATTGTGGCAGATGGCAAGTTGTTTTATGACGGAATGGTTTTTTCTGGTGCGGTTGGTATTGGAAAGTATAATGGGGGTGGGATGCTGCAAACTCCGCGTGCTTCTATAGATGATGGACTAATGGATTTAACAATAATTAAAAAAATGTCTAAACTTAGAGTTATACGTAATTTTAAATTACTATACACTGGGAGTATTTATTCTATTCCCAAAGTTATATTTACTCAGGTTAAGACAATTGCCATAGATACTTATCCAGAAACAAGAATAGAAATAGATGGCGAAGCTGTTGGTACATCGCCATTTGAGTTTGAATTATTACCTAAAGCAATTAGGGTTGTAGTTGGTGTAGACTACGTATTTTAGAATAATTATTGTTAGGGCCGTTTTTGTTAGGGCTGTTTTTGTTAGAGCAATTATTAAATTGGGTCTACATCAAATATTATATTACTGCTTCCTTTTAATTTATGCAAAGATTCTTTGAGCATTTCTTTATTCTCTTGTAAATGTGTGTCTCTTGTAAATTTTACATAAAAGCATTTAATATATTCTCCCCTTATTTTGTCAATCGGCGGTAGAAAAGGGCCGGTTATCTCTTTGCATGTAATGCTATTGAGCACCTGCTTTACATTTTGGCACAATAACTCTAGTTTGTCGGGATTATTATTTTTAATAATTATTTTTACCATTCTTAAGTATGGCGCAAAGTTAAAATCTTTCCTTTCTTGCATAAGGTGTTCTATAAGATTGCTGTTTGCCTTGTATTTTAGTAAGTTAGCAAATACAGGATGCTCTTTATTACTGGTCTGAATTAGCAGGGTCCCTTTGTTTTCTCGCCTTCCTGTTCTACCCATTAGCTGGTATATAAGTTGTATGGCCTTTTCGTCTGCCCTAAAATCTTGAATTCCAACAATAGTTTCGGCTTGCAGTACCACAACCAAACTTAAGAATTTAAAGTCGAAGCCTTTGCTTATCATTTGTGTACCTACAAGAATTTTTGTTTCGCCTCTAGCAAATTCTTTTAATACTTTTTCTTGTGCGCGTTTACTTTTTGCTATATCGGCATCGTAACGTGCAATGTTTATATTTGGAAAGAGCGTTTTTAGCTCTTCTTCTATTCTTTCTGTTCCAGCTCCTTTAAAAGTAAATGTTTTATTATTGCATTGTGGGCAAGTTTGCGAAAAAGTTACATTATATTCGCAGTGGTGACAGCTTAAAGTGTTGTTATATTTATGATAACTGAGCGCCACATTGCAATGAGGGCAGTGAGGAGTGTAGCCACATTCTGTGCATTCTAGTATTGGCGAGTACGAACGTCTATTTCTAAAAATTAGTACTTGACCACCTGTTGTAATTTCTTTATTTATCTTATTTATAAGCTGTTGAGAGAAACTACCTTTCATTTGCCTAGTTTTTCTGGCATAAATGCTGTCTATAATTTCTATATTTGGTTGAGGTGCTCCGTAGAATTTAGCATTTAGTTCTATAAGGCTAAATTTTTTAATTGATGTATTGTATAAAGCCTCTAGAGATGGTGTTGCAGATCCCATTAGTACTTTACTTTTATGAATACGGGCTAGCATTAGTGCCGCATCTCTTGCATGGTACCTAGGAGCTGGCTCAGTTTGTTTATAACTAAAATCGTGTTCTTCGTCTATTATAATTAGGCCAAGATTGTGATATGGCAAAAAGAGGGCAGAGCGAGTTCCTAATACAATTATGGGAGTTTGGCTCATCCTTAGTATCTTATGAATTAGTATTTTATTCCCGACACTTTCTTGAGAGTGGTACACAAGTAGCTTTTCTGCAAATATTTTTCTTAGTCTTTCTTCTAGTTGCTTGCTCAGGGCAATCTCTGGGACCATTAATAACACATTGTTGCCTTTTTGAATTTGCTCTATTGCTAAATTTATGTATAATTCTGTTTTGCCAGAGCCTGTTACACCTTTTAGTAGTGCCGCCTTACTTGGAGTTGTGGCAAAAATAGCTTTAATTTTATTGTATGCTATAGTTTGCTGTTCTGATAGCTGGGGGGATGGAATCTGGCTTGGACTGTTTATGGCTTCAACTTGTTGTGGCTGGGTGTGGGATAGCAGGTGGTTTCTTGACTGTTGGTTGTGTTGTGGTGTTGATGACGTGGTGTGTTGGTCTTGTTGGTTTGGGGTCTGTTGCGTTTGTTGCGTTTGTTGAATCTGTTGGTATTGTTGGTATTCTTGGGTGATATTAAGAGTGCTATTTGTGGTAGAACTATATTTTTTTAAGAAATATTCCAATTTTTTATTTCCTATAATTGTATCCTTTTTAAACGATAATGCCGTGCAAGCTGCTTTAAAAACTTCGCCAACTGTGCACATATAATAATTTGCAATTTGTTCCCAAAACTCTATTTCTTCTGCGCTTACACTAGGAATGTCTAAAAAATCTATAATTTCTTTAAATACTATATCATTATCTTTAGAAGAAAGCTCTACAAAACTATGCACAACTGCCCTATATTCTTTTCCTGCAAAGTTTACAAGCACCCATTTTCCAATAAATTTATCTCTCTCTAGTGCACAGGCACTAACAAAATACGTAGCTTTACCACTATACTTTAGAGGCAAAATTACGTTTACATATAGCTTGTGGGAGCCATTTTGGGTATTTTTTAGCTGATTTTTCAAATATTTTGTAATTTTCTTGCGAAAGTACGCAATTTTTTTTGCAAGTTAAAAAAAAAAGCCTACATTTGCAGTCCCAAAACGGTACAACAGTACCTCAAAGGAAGTTCTTAAATTAATTAATTGTAGATATAAGGTGCCATAGCTCAGTTGGTAGAGCAAAGGACTGAAAATCCTTGTGTCCCCGGTTCGATTCCTGGTGGCACCACCTTAAAAAGATTCAATATCTTGCAAAATCCCGAAACCTTTTGGTTTTCGGGATTTTCTATGTACGCCCAGCATGGGCGTAATCTCATGGGTGTAAGTCCCTAATGAGCCCTAATAGTTGGAATCATTTAGCCAATAGCAAGGGTGTTCATAGCGATATGGAATCTAAAGGAAGCTGGCGGCAAAAGTCTGACCTGACGAACAGAAATCAGATATAAGGCTAAAGTGTGAGGGTAAGTTTGC
>CAXYUL010000033.1:0-11667 GCA_964292095.1 uncultured Bacteroidales bacterium
CAAGGTGCAATTATTGCTCTAGAATCAGCAGTAAGGGATGCAAAAAGAGGAGATTTGGATATTATAGTTACGGCTCCATTTAATAAAAGGGCAGTAACCTTAGAAACGTTTAAATATGCTGGTCATACAGAGTATCTAACAAAAGAATTTGATGTAAAAGATGGTCTTATGTTTTTATGTGCAGACTCTATGAGAGTAGGAGTTGTCACTGGACATATAGCGGTTACAAAAGTATCAGAAGCAATTTCTACAGAACTTATACTCTCAAAACTTAGGACTATGAATAGTTCTTTATTAAGAGACTTTAACATAGTAAAACCCAAAATAGCTGTTTTAGGCTTAAACCCTCATTGTGGAGATAAAGGATTAATGGGAGATGAAGAATTAAGAATTATTAGTCCTGCTATATCGCTGGCTAACGAAGAAGGTATAATGGCTTTTGGGCCTTATCCTCCCGATGGCTTTTTTAGCATAGGCCAACAATATAAATTTGACGCAGTACTCGCAATGTATCACGATCAAGGTTTAATTCCTTTTAAATCTTTGGCTTTTGATGCAGGTGTAAACTTTACAGCTGGTTTACCAATAGTACGTACATCGCCAGATCATGGCACAGCTTACGATATAGCTGGCGAAAATAAGGCTAATCCTCAATCTATGCTGTGCGCTATTTATATGGCAATAGATGTTTATAATAATAGGCTTAAATATCAACATATGAGGGCCAACCAGCTAGAAGTTAAAGAGTTTGAGCAAGTTCAAAAAGAGAGAAACGGAAGGCCAATTATAGCATAATATATGGATAATGTTGTAATAGAGTTATATACTGATGGCGCTTGTAGTGGGAACCCTGGTAAAGGAGGTTATGGAGTTGTGTTAAAGTGTGGAAAGCATTATAAAGAATTAAGTGCTGGATATAAATACACAACTAATAATAGAATGGAGCTATTAGCGGTTATAGTTGGTTTAGAAACTCTAAAGAAGTCAAATTCTAATGTACATATATATTCTGATTCATCTTATGTTGTTAAGGCGATAAATGATGGATGGTTGCAAAAGTGGTTGATAAAAGGTCTAGAAAAGCAGAAAAATCCAGATCTATGGACTAGGTACTTAAAAGTAGCTAAGAAACATAGATTAACTTTTTTTTGGATTAAAGGCCATGCTGGCCATCCTTACAACGAGATATGCGATAAATTAGCTGTAAAAGCGGCTCAATCATCAGAATTATTAGATGATGAGGGTTTTGTTAATAATAATTAATTTAGTCTTGTTTATTCATTTTTTTGTAATACCTTTGTAATGCTATTAGGGGTGCCGTTCAAATAGAGCGAGCTGAGAAATACCCTTTTAACCTGATCTGTATAATAACAGCGTAGGGAAATGGTACTTAAATAAGATATTGTTTTATATAAATATTTATTAAACCATTTACACTTGCTGTGTAAGTGGTTTTTTATTTTAAATTAAAAAAAAATGGTGTTTTTTGTAAATAATTCTAAACTAGAAATTTTAGATAAAGATGAAATTAATCTGCTTATGATAATGCATAAGATTATTTCTAATGGTGCAGATTGTTGTTTAGATAGTGAAGATAAAATGTATAATGGCTTAGCTGTTGCTGTAAACGGAAATATTGTGCCTAGAATAAATTGGAACAAATTTCTGTTACAAGAGAATGACAAGATTATGTTAATTAGAGCTGCTTGTGGAGGTTGAAATGAAAAATAAATTATTTAGTCTCAAACAGTTTTCACTGCAATTTATTAGTCATTTTATCCAAAAATACAGTTATTTAGATTCTATTACAATAGCCCTAAAAGGAGGATGTACTTGGATACAACTTAGGGTAAAAGAAGATTGTATTGATGAACTTATAAGGTGTTTTAACAAAGATGAACTTAATTTTATAGAAATTAATTATAGCAATTTACTAGAGCTCTTGGCTTTAAAAGTTCAAAAATTGTGTAAAGATTATAATGCTATTTTTTTGATTGATGATAATGTAGATTTGGTTAAAAAGATACAAGCAGATGGCGTTCACTTACGGAAAAATGATATGCCAATTTTGCAAGCAAGAAAGCTCTTAGGTGATGGTTTTATCATTGGTGGAACCGCTAATACCTATGATGATTTATTAGTGCATTATAATAGTGGAGCAAATTATATTGGAATGGGACCATATAAATTTACCACCACCAAAACTAATTTAAGTCCAATTTTAGGCAACCAAGGATATAGAGCTGCTATAAGCAATCAGTCTAGAGATAATATTTATATTCCTATTGTAGCTATAGGAGGAATTACTTATTCTGATATCTCCGATATTTTAGATACTGGTGTTAGTGGAATTGCTTTGTCGGGAGGAATATTAAAATCTGATGAACCAATTTTAGAGTGCAAAAAAATTATTAATGAGTGTAACAAATATAATATATGGATAAATTAATTATTGCTGGAAGAGAGTTTTCTTCTCGATTGTTCTTAGGAACAGGTAAGTTTAATTCTAATATAGACATGGAGAAGGCTATTTTGGCCTCTGATACCCAAATGGTTACTCTTGCAATGAAGAGGGTAGAGTTGTCTGATAAAAATGATGATATGCTAAAGCATATTGCTCATGATGGAATTCAACTTTTACCTAATACATCTGGTGTAAGAGATGCAAAAGAAGCAGTTTTTGCGGCTCAGATGGCCAGAGAGGCTTTTGGGACTAATTGGCTAAAATTAGAGATTCATCCCGATCCTAAATATTTATTGCCCGATTCTGTAGAAACATTAAGGGCAACAGAGGAATTAGTTAAATTAGGTTTTGTTGTTCTTCCTTATTGTATGGCAGATCCTGTTCTTTGCAAGAGATTAGAAGAAGTTGGAGCTGCTACTGTAATGCCTTTGGGAGCACCAATAGGAACTAATAAGGGTTTGCAAACAAAAGATTTTTTGAGCATTATTATAGAACAGGCTAATATTCCTGTAATTGTAGATGCTGGAATTGGTGCGCCTAGTCATGCTGCCTTTGCTATGGAAATGGGAGCATCTGCTGTTTTAGTTAATACAGCTATTGCTGTGGCAGGAAATCCTGCAGAAATGGCTATTGCTTTTAAAGAGGCTGTTATTGCTGGTAGAAGAGCATATAAAGCTTCGTTAGGATCAAGTAGTATTATTGCTTGTGCAAGTTCGCCACTAACAAGTTTTTTAAATGACTAATTTTTTAAACGACTAATTAAATTTTTATTATGAATACAAATGTTATAAAATTACATTTCCCAAATTCGGAGAAAGTGTATATGAAGGGAGAAATTTTCCCGTTTTTAAACGTAGGTATGAGAAGTGTAAAACTAACACCTACTGTAGGAAAAGATGCAAATAATAATGATATTTTACATGATAATGGTTCTGTGCTAATTTATGATACTAGTGGCCCTTTTTCTGATCCAAACATTAAAATAGATTTAAATAATGGAATACCAAAGTTAAAAGAGACTTGGAGGGGATGGAAACAACAAGCTGGTGTTGGAGAAGAGTTTAGAACGCAAATGTATTATGCTAAACAAGGAATTATAACCCCAGAAATGGAGTATGTTGCAATTAGAGAGAATATGAATTGCAAGGAACTAGGTATTGAAACTTATATTACTCCAGAGTTTGTAAGAGAGCAGGTAGCAACAGGAAGTGCTGTGATTCCTTCTAATATAAATCACCCAGAGGCCGAGCCAATGATTATAGGCTCTAAGTTTTTAGTTAAAATTAATACTAATATACGCAACTCTGCAACTACATCTAGTATAGATCAAGAAGTTGAAAAAGCTGTATGGTCTTGTAAATGGGGTGGAGATACAGTAATGGATTTATCAACAGGAAACGATATCCATAAAACGAGAGAATGGATTATTAGAAATTCACCAGTTCCAGTTGGAACTGTTCCAATTTATCAAGCTTTAGAAAAAGTTAATGGAATAGTAGAAGATTTGTCTTGGGAGATATTTAGAGATACTCTTATTGAACAATGTGAGCAAGGGGTGGATTATTTTACAATTCATGCAGGAATAAGATATAAAAATGTTCATTTAGCAGATAAAAGATTAACAGGTATTGTTTCTAGAGGGGGTAGTATTATTAGTAAATGGTGCCTTACTCATAAAAGAGAAAGCTTTATTTATGAGCACTTTAACGATATCTGTGATATTTTAGCAAAGTATGACGTTGCAATTTCTTTAGGTGATGGATTAAGACCAGGCTCTATACATGATGCTAACGATGCCGCTCAATTTGCCGAGCTAGATACTATGGGTGAGCTAGTTGAGTTTGCATGGGCTAGAAACGTACAAGCTTTTATTGAAGGTCCTGGACACGTTCCTTTGCATAAAATAAAAGAGAATATGGAAAGACAGATTATTGCATGCCACAATGCTCCTTTTTATACATTAGGTCCTTTGGTAACTGATATAGCTCCAGCCTATGATCATATAACTTCTGCAATTGGAGCAGCTCATATAGGTTGGCTTGGTACAGCTATGTTATGCTATGTAACCCCAAAAGAACACCTAGGCTTACCTAATAAAGAGGATGTTAGAACAGGTGTAATTACTTATAAAATAGCAGCTCATGCAGCAGATTTAGCTAAAGGGCATCCTAGTGCTCAGGTTAGAGATAACGCTCTAAGTAAGGCAAGATATGAATTTAGATGGAAAGACCAATTTAATTTAAGTTTAGATCCAGAAAAGGCTTTGGAATATTTTAAAGAAGGACATCATACCGATGGTGAGTATTGTACAATGTGCGGACCAAACTTTTGTGCAATGAAACTATCAAGGGATCTTAAAAAATGTGTAGAAAAAGAAAATTAAAATGTTTTCAGAAGAATTAAAAAAAATATCTTGGGATAAAACGCAGGCTCAGATCTACGAAAAAACAGATATAGATGTAAAAAGAGCATTATCAAAAGCTCATTTAGATATAGAAGATTTTAAAGCACTTATTTCACCAGCTGCTGAGCCATACTTAGAAACCATGGCTCAGCTAAGCCAAAAGTACACTTTAGAAAGATATGGAAAAACAATTTCTATGTTTATTCCTTTATACCTAACTAACTCGTGTGCCAATGGCTGTATTTATTGTGGTTTTAACCATAAAAATAAGATGGCAAGAACTATTCTTACAGAAGAAGAAATAGTTAATGAATATAAAGCAATAAAAAAATTGGCACCATTTAGTAATATTTTGCTAGTTACAGGGGAGAATCCAGCAAAAGCGGGTGTCCCATATTTAGCAAAAGCTATAGATTTAGCCTTAGAATATTTTACCTCTGTACAAATAGAAGTTATGCCACTTAAGGCAGAAGAATATTCTGAATTAGTGGAGCACGGACTTACTGGAGTAATATGTTTTCAGGAAACCTATAACGAAGCTAACTATAAAACATACCATCCAGTTGGTATGAAAAGTAATTTTGAGTGGAGACTAAATGGCTTTGACAGAATGGGACAAGCAGGTGTACATAAAATTGGTATGGGGGTTTTATGTGGATTAGAAGACTGGCGAACAGATATTACCATGATGGCAATTCATCTTAAATATTTAGAGAAAAAATATTGGAAGACAAAATATAGTGTTAATTTCCCTAGATTAAGGCCCAGTGCAAGTGGTTTTCAGCCTAATACTATTATGAATGATAAGCACTTAGCTCAAGTTTCTTTTGCTATGAGAATTTTTGATCACGATGTAGATATTTCATATTCTACAAGAGAGAGTAAAGAATTAAGGAATAATATGGCTACTCTAGGAGTTACTACTATGAGTGCAGAGAGTAAAACTGAACCTGGAGGATATTATTCTTATCCTCAGGCTCTTGAGCAATTTAGTATTAGTGATTCTAGAACAGCACTAGAGGTAGAAAAAGATTTAAAGGCACTAGGTAGAGAACCAGTTTGGAAAGATTGGGACTTATGGGCAAAATAATTTATGGATAATTTAGATAATAGATATTCCCGACACTATATGCTTGATGAGATTGGGCAAAGTGGTCAAAAGAAATTATCTGAAGCTAAAGTATTGATAGTGGGAGTGGGGGGACTTGGTTCTCCCATTGCCATTTATTTAGCTGGTGCAGGATTAGGAACAATAGGTATTATTGATGCAGATGTGGTAAATGTAACTAACCTACATAGGCAAGTATTATATTCTAGTAATCAAATTGGATTGCCTAAAGTTTCTTGTGCAAGTGAACGGTTAAAGGATTTAAATCCAAATGTAAATGTTATTTGCTATCCTTATTTTTTAGATGAAGATAACGCTTTAGAAATAATATCTAATTACGATATTATAGTAGATGGTTGCGATAATTTTGCAACAAGATATATTATTGATAATATTTGTTCTAAATTACATAAGCCATATGTTTTTGGTGCAATAACATCTTTTCAAGGTCAGGTATGTGTCTTTAATTACAATAGCAAAATATCTTATTCCCAACTTTTCCCAAATATAGGGGAGCAAGATAATCAAGCAGTAAAGAGAGGTGTAGTAGGGCCAACAGCTGCGATTATAGGAAGTATGCAAGCCGCCGAAGTTTTAAAAATAATTTGCGGTTTTGGTGATGTTTTAGATGGTATTTTATTTACTTATAATGTTTTAAATAATGAATCTAATAGTTATAAGCTTGCCACATTTTTTTAATAGCGAAGAATTATATATAAATGCTTTATTTAATTCTGGCTTGCAAACTATGCACTTAAGAAAGCCATTTGCCACACAAGAACAATTGCAGAATTTGCTAGATAAAATAGAGCCAAAATACTATAATAGAATAGTTATTCACGATCTATTTTCTTTAGTTATACCTTATAATTTAAAAGGGATACACTTAAATTCTAGGAACAATATTGTTCCACAAAGTTTATCTAAGCAAAATAATTTACATATTAGTTCTTCTTGCCATTCGCTTTTAGAGGTGCAGCAATATAAGTATAAGATGAATTATGTTTTTTTGAGCCCCATATTTGATAGTGTTTCTAAGCCGGGATATAATTCTGCATTTACAGAAGCCAATTTAAAGGCTGCTTTTCAATCAAAAATAATAGATAACAAAGTAGTAGCTTTGGGTGGAATTACAAGTAAAAATGTTGCAAAAGCTAAAGAATTAGGCTTTAGTTCTGTTGCAATTTTAGGCGATGTGTGGAATTTTATAGATAAAAATGGAATAGATAGTGTTGTTTCATATATTAATTCAATAAAGCTAGTATAAATTAAACTTTTTTTATTTTTATTCGTCTTATTAATAGAAAATTTTCTTATTAGCCGGTTTCTTAAGTTAAGAATTATATTTAAAAATATTTAAAAGAAATGAAAAGAATTAATGTTTTAATGCTAGTTGCATTAATGTTTGTAAATGCCAATATATTTGCTCAAAACATCCCTCAGAACCGTAATGGTCAGCAGCATCCTAATAGACAAGAAAACCAAAATATCAAAAAACTTACAGTAGAGGATAGGGTAGAAAAGCTAAAGTCGGTTCTTTCTCTTACAGAAAAGCAAGTAAATGACGTTAAAGCACTTTTAATTAATAAAGAAAAGCAAGTTAAAAAAGAGAGTGCTGATTTTGAAAAATCTATGCAAAGTATTCTAAGTAAGGAGCAATTTGATAAATTTAAACAAATGCATAAAAAAGGTGCTAAGAATATGAAAAAGCACGTAAAGAAATGCAAAGGTAATTGTAGCAATTGTAGCAGTTGTAATTCACACTAATTTATAGTAAAGCAATTGTAATTTTGGTCTCTCAGCCAAGGTTCAAAGCCAGCATCTAAAATAGCTTTTTGGATACTGGCTTTTTCTGTTCTATTATGTATACCAGTAGATGAAACAACATTTTCTTCTATCATAATAGAGCCCATATCATCAGCTCCACTATGTAATGCTACTTGAGCAGTATCTATTCCTAATGTTAGCCAAGATGCTTGAATATGTTTTATATTGTTTAGCACTATTCTGCTTAGTGCTATTATTCTAATATAGTTTGCTGGGCTTTGTTTTGGGAGAAGATTAATATTTTGTCCTTTGTATACTGTGGCTTTACACTCTATGCCGTCTATAATTTGTGTTTTTGCATCCTTAAATAAAAGTTCTAATTTGGTTCCATTGGTCTGCATAGGCCAACAAATGAATGCTCTAAAGCCAGGTGAATCTTTTGGCTTTAATTTTTGTATATCTCTTAATGTAATAAGATGTTGCATTTGCTCTTCAATGCTTTCTATATGCCCATATACCATTGTAGCTGTTGTGCTTAAGCCTAATTGATGAGCCTGCTTCATTACGTCTATCCACTGTTGAACATTTGGTTTAGCTGGAGATAGTATTTTACGAACCCTATCGCTAAGAATTTCTGCACCAGCTCCAGGTAGGGTATCTAATCCGCTTTCTATAAGAGATGTAAGTGTTTCTTTATATGTTAGTTTACTAAGCCTAGCTATATGGGCAATTTCTGGTGGGCCAAGGGCATTTAGTTTAAGGTTTGGCTCTATTTTTTTTAGTTCTTTAAACAGAGTGCGATAATAGTTTATATCATATTTTGGATGTAACCCTCCTTGTAATAAGAGTTGATTGCCGCCTAACTCTTTTAGAACCTTAATTTTTTCTATGTAATCTTCTATTTCTAAACTATATGCTTTATCTTTTTCTAAAGGACTACAATGAAAATTACAAAACAAACACTTAGACATGCAAACATTTGTGTAATTAACATTTCTATCTATTTGCCAGCTAACTTTTTTCTCTGGTACGTGCTTAAATCTTAAATTAGCAGCAATTTCTATAAGTTTGTAGATAGGGGCATGTTTGTACAAGTATATTGCATCATCTAAATTTAAGTCTACTAGCTCTTCTGCTTTTTTATATATTTGCTCTAAATGTTGCATAAGATTTTTTTGTAACAAAGTATATTAATTTAAAATTTCCACAAAAGTACATTATTTTCACTCATCTGTTTGGCTTTTTAAGAAAAAGTGCATTACATTTGTAAATCTATAAAGAAAAAAAGGTAAAATGAAAACATATTTTGAGCAAAAAGGGCTTCGTTACGCTATGATTGGGAGTGGAAGTTGGGCAACAGCCTTGGTAAAATTATTATTAAATAATCAAGATTCTATTTCTTGGTATTTAAGAAGCGAAAGTAATATTAAAAAAATTAAAGAGGGACATCATAATCCATCATACCTGCAATCTGTATATTTAGATCCTAATAGATTAAGAATGAGCACAGATATTAATGAGGTTGTGGATAATTCGGATGTTCTTATTTTTTGTACTCCATCTGCTTATTTTATGAATACTATATGTAAGCTTAATATTCCCCTTGATGGAAAATTTATTATTTCGGCAGTTAAGGGTTTTGTAAGTGAAAAAAACTTAACTATAGCAGAATATTTTAATCAGTATTACAATATTCCTTATGATAGAATAGGTATAGTTAGTGGGCCTTGTCATGCAGAGGAGGTATCTATGGAGAGGTTATCTTACTTAACATTGTCTAGCAAGCATGCAGAGATTGCTCAAGCTATTTGTAAGGTTTTTGAGTGTGCCTATATTAAAACAACACCTGGAACAGATATTTATGGGGTTGAGTATTCGGCTGCTCTAAAAAATATATATGCAATTGCTGCTGGAATATGTCATGGTTTAGGTTACGGAGATAATTTTATGGCAGTGCTAATGACAAATTCTTTTCATGAACTTGCAGAATTTTTAAATGCAACACATACAGATAAAGATAGAATTGTTACCTCATCTGCTTATCTTGGCGATTTACTAGTAACAGGTTATTCGCAATTTAGTAGAAATAGAACATTTGGAAATATGATTGGTAAGGGCTATTCTGTAAAAAGTGCCATGATAGAGATGAATATGGTTGCCGAAGGGTATTTTGCAAGTAAATGTATTAATGAGATAAATAAAAACTATAAAATTAATATGCCTATAGCACAAGCTGTATATGAAATTCTATATGAACATAAATATCCTGCATTTGTTATTAAACAATTAACAGATTTATTGTTTTAAAATAGTACAAATAATTAAATAATAATGATATGGTAAAAATAAACTTAGAGCCAATTAGTAAATTTGTAAGTACTAGTCTACTAGACAAATATATAGAAAGTGCCAATAAAGGATTTGCCACTTTACTAGGTGCAAATGGAGAGGGAAATGACTTTTTAGGATGGCTGCATTTACCATCAGAAATAGATAAACAGCTTATAAATGATTGTAATTTAGTTGTAAAGAGGTGGATTGGTAAGGTAGATGCTGTTGTTGTTGTTGGCATTGGAGGGTCTTACCTTGGAGCTAAATGTGTAATTGAGGCCCTCTCTCATAGTTTTGCAGCACAAATGCCTGGAGTATACCCAAAAATTGTGTATGCAGGCCATAATATTTCTCAAGATTACACAGCAGAACTTTTAGAGTATTTAGGTACTAGGTCTTATGCAATTGTAGTTATTTCTAAATCGGGTACAACTACAGAGCCTGCACTTGCTTTTAGAATATTAAAAGAACAACTAGAAAATAAAATAGGAAAAGACTTGGCCTCTGAGAGAATTGTAGCTATTACAGATGCCAAAAGAGGAGCTCTAAGAACTCTTGCAACAAAAGAAAAATATACTACTTTTATTATTCCCGACAATATTGGAGGACGTTTTTCTGTATTAACTCCAGTGGGCTTGTTACCAATAGCTTTGGCTGGTTTTGATATAGAAGCACTAGTAGCAGGAGCAAGAGATATGGAGCAAATGTGTGCAACAGCTGATTTGAGATTAAAAGATAGGGAGAATCCTGCAATAATGTATGCTGCTGCTAGAAATGCTCTTTACTGATTAGGTAAGAAAGTTGAAATACTAGTTAATTTTAATCCAAAATTGCAATATTTAGGAGAGTGGTGGAAGCAATTATTTGGCGAAAGTGAGGGAAAAGATGGAAAGGGCTTGTTCCCCGCATCTGTTAATTTTTCTACAGATTTGCACTCTATGGGTCAGTATATTCAAGAGGGCGAACGTATTTTATTAGAAACAAGTGTTTTAGTAGAGAATGCAAGCCACACTGTTGAGATAAAAAAAGAAAATGAAGATTTAGATGGTCTAAATTTTTTAGCAGGTAAGCAAGTTGAACATGTAAATAAAATGGCTCAATTAGGTACCCGCTTAGCTCACGTAGACGGAGGCGTTCCAAATATAGTAGTATCTATAGAAAAACTAGATGAATATAACCTAGGTCAGCTATTATATTTCTTTGAACTTTCTTGTGGAATAAGTGCTTATGTTTTAGGTGTAAATCCATTTAATCAGCCTGGCGTAGAAAATTATAAGGTTAATATGTTTGCGCTATTAGAAAAACCAGGTTACGAGAAAGAAACAGAACAAATAAAGAAAAGTCTATGAAATTGTTAGAAAATATTATACACCTTACTTTTTACTGTATAACTTTTTTAACTATCATCTTAAGCTTTCAATCATGTTCTTTATTTAAAATAAGTGCAGATCTTGGAATGCAGCCTTTGCCTAAAACAGAATTAAATGCCAGACTTAATGTCAGATTATTTTCGGCAGATTTTGTTAATATTACAAGTGCTGCAGTTGCCTCTGTTATTGATGAGCTCAACAAATTAGACAGCTCAAGCGACTT
>CAXYUL010000034.1:0-11556 GCA_964292095.1 uncultured Bacteroidales bacterium
GCTACAAAAGATGGAATAATACTAAAAGACAAACTAGCATTAGAATTTGGATCACGTGCAAGCATAGAACAATGTGTAGAAGAAATTGAAAGACTGCTAACAGAAGCATCTAAAACAGAAAACAAAACAACAGCAAGCGGATGGCTATCTACTACTGCGTGCAATTACATATTAGCAGATCTTGCCCTCTATAGCCATAAGTGGCAAAAAAGTATAGATTATGCAAATAAAGCACTAGAGACTAGCAACTCTGCTGTATTAGAAGAAACAAACTATGCACAATTATGGAGTAAAGAAAACTGCAAAGAAAGAATATTTGCCCATTACATTGCCAAACCATTTTACAAAGATATTCAATATAGTGCAAACGAAGGAGATTACTTTGTAATAAACAGTAATATAAACTATTACAAAGGCGATATTAGAGAAGAGTTCTCTATATACAAATACAAAATGATAGACAATAATTCTGAAAAAATAGATGTTGATGGAGTTGGTAAATACAATAAAATGAATAGAGAAACTAAAGACATAAAATATGTTAATAGAATAAGATACTCTGGATTGTACTTTATTATTGCACAGGCCTACTACCATTTAGCTAAAAACGACAAAGCAATTGAAACCATAAACATCTACCTTGCCAAGAGAAAAGCTAAATTAATAGACAGTAATTCAAGTGGCGAAACTCTACTAAGCCAAATTTTGGACGAAAAACAAAAAGAATATATTGGAGAAGGTGAAAGATTCTTTGATCTTAAAAGAACAAATAAAGCAGACCTTAAGCGATATTCTGCTTTTGGAAAAAACGTCTCTACAAATATTAAAGCAAACGACTATAGATGGACCTTCCCTATCCCAAAATCGGAATATAAATACAACCCCAATATAAGCCAAAATAGTGGCTGGACTAAAGAAAATTAAATAAATAATTATTAACTTAAAATTATATAATATGATTAAGAAAATACAACTTCTTGCCCTAATGGCACTAATTATTGCTACAATATCTTGCAGCAAGGACACTAAACCAGAATATGAGGGGATAAATAAAATTTATCTCTCTACAGAAAATGATGCAGTAATAATAGAAAACGAAGATAGAAGCATAGAAGTAACAGTAGACCTAACACTAGCCACAAAAGAAGATATTACATTAAATTTTGAAATATTAGACGATACTAAAGAAATACTAAAACTAGAGGGTAACCCTGTAAAAATAAAAGCAGGAGTAAAAACAGCAAGTTTTAAAATACTAAGCAATAAAAAAGAAATACTAAACCAAGAAACTTATTTTAAGGTTGGAATAAAAACGTTTCCTAACAATATGGCTCTAAATGAGGTTCTTAAGGTTAAAGTTAAACCTAACCCTGTTATCCCAGAGCTTAGCGAAATTCAGAGGAATTACATAGCTGGCTATAAAGAAAAATTTGGCATAGATTTAAACAAAATTATTGGTCTTATACCCTATAAACTAAGTATTAAATATCCTGGAAACGGAACACTAACTCCTTTTATTAATGAGTACACAAAAGAATATGAAGGTAAAACACTAATAACTCTTAGCAAAAATGCAACTGCAGATAAGCCAATAATAGAAATGTTAGATAATCCTCTAGGACTAAGCGAATACTTATATAAAATACTACGACAAGAAACGGTAGAAGAAAGCGAATTTAAATGCCCTGGACAAAGTCCAAAAACTGCCTATGAATGTATGCTAGAAGCTATAAAGTTTACAAAAGAAAGCAAAGAAGAATTTAAACTTAGCTTAGACAATATAGAAATTGAAACAGCTAAAACCCCTAATAATATTAAATTTACAGGCTTAGTAGAAAATACATACGGCGATTTAGAAAACATAGGTATTCCATTTAAATACAGCTTTAGTGCATGGGACAGACTTAAAAAATTAAAAGACGAGGGTAAAACCATTACAATTGAATCTGGCGAGGGAGGAAAACCACAAGAAGTATTAGCTAGCACTTTGGTTATTAATGGTATAACTGTAAAACCGAAAGTTTTTCTTTTCTACTCTACAATAGATAAAGATGACTGGAGCAACGAGCCAAGCGATTGGATAGAGCCAAAGGCTAATTTAGATTTAAAAAGCGGTAAAATGAACTTTACCTTTCCTATGGACCACTTTAGCGCAGGTGGTTATACTCAAGTATCAATTGAATATTTAATAGAAAAATGAAAAAAACAACAATAATACTCTCATTACTAACAATTCTCTTATTAAATATAAACCACCAATTACTAGCTCAGGTTCCTTTATTATTGCCTAAAGGGACAATAGAGGGCAAATTAGAGAATGGTCTAAGTTACATAATTCTAAAAAATCCAAATCCAATTCACAAAATGGAGCTAAGGCTTATTTTTAGAATTGGAGCCAACCAAGAAAGCGAATCCCAACGAGGTGCCGCCCACTTTTTAGAACACATGGCATTTGCCGGTACTAAAAACTTTCCCAATAGAGGCATAGTAGAGTACTTTGAGAGCATAGGCATGAAATATGGCAGAGATATTAACGCTGTAACTGGTTACGACAGAACTATCTATATGCTATCTGTGCCTCTAGATAAAAACCCAAAAGAAGTTAGCCAACAATCTATTAATGTACTAAAAGACTGGTTGTGTAATATTTCATTTGATGCAGAAAGAACAAAAAGAGAGCGTGGTGTAATTTTAGAAGAACTTAGAGGCTACGATTTAGGGGACGATTTATACGACCTTAAAATTGGGAATAATCGTTTTTCTAAGCGCATGCCACTTGGCTCAACCGAAGATATTTCTAGCATCAGCCGCGATAAACTACTAGAATTTTACAACACATGGTACTCTCCTTGCCTTGCAACAGTAATGGTTATTGGGGATATTAACCCAAAAGAAATTGAGCTAGAAATAAAAAATGCCTTTAACCCAATAAAGTGTAAAGATATTAAAGGAAAAATTCTATACCCTCTAGATTATGACAAAGGCATTAAAATAAAAGAGATAAAAGACACTTTAGGCAACAGCTCAAGCATAGAAATAATGATCCCCCATTCTTGCACCGTTAGTAAATGTATCTACAGTGCCTGCGCAAAAGAAATGGGCAATGTCCTTCTAGATTTGCTCTATCAAAGATTCAAGATTCAGAACATAAAAGCTTCCTTTTTTAATAATTGGTACCTAAGTGATAAAGAGCACTTTGGATTTAATGTGTCGGGAAGAAACAAAAAAGAGCTTTTAGAAATAATTAGCCAAAGCTCTTGCGAATTAGCACAAATTTGTAAAGATGGCTTTTTAAAAGAAGAAATTATGGCTGTTTTAGCTAAGTATGCAAAGAATTATAATAAGCTTCCCGACACACAAACATCAGCAGCTTTGTGCGACGATTTAATTGATTATGTAATCTCTAAAGACATACATATAAGCTTTAAGGAACAAAAAGACAGCGTTTTAAAGATGCTACAAGAAATACCTGCCTCACAATACAAAAGTCTTCTTAGCTTGTGGCTATCAGAGATGAAAAATACAACATTAGTAGCCTACAGAAACAACAATATAAACGATTCTTCTCTTAGCGAAACAGAATTAATAGAGGCTTGGCAAAATGGAGAAAGGGCTGAGTACAAAGGATTTACATTTAAAGAAGAGAGTGAACACAATACTAAGAAAAGTGATATTACTATAGCTTGTTTAGAAACAGAAAAGCCATACAAAGAAGAATATATAAAATCTAAAAAAGAGTATTCTAACTTAGGAATAAGCCAAATACAATTAACAAATGGAATAACACTAATACTTAAGCCAACACAAGACTCTGATAGAAAAATTCTTCTTAGCAGCTTTGCTAAAGGTGGAACAGCATGGATAAATGCAGACAAGCATTATCAACTAGAGGGAGTTGGTGCATATATGGACATGAACGGCATAGCAGATGTAAATTATGATACACTAGCAGATTATTTATATGAAAATGAAATATCTGTTAGCAACGCAATAGAAGGTCATTGGAATGGATTTCTTGGTGCAGCACCATCTGATAAACACAAACAACTATTTAATTTAATATATGAAAAGAGCTTTCACCCACAATTAAACCACAAGGAGTTCGAAGAAATTAAGGCAGACGAATTAGAAAATTTTGGTAAAGAAACAGTGCTAGATAAAATGTTAAAACGCTCCCCAGATAGATTGCTTAGAGAAAAACAAGACAAGCTCCTAGGAAACTTTTTGAGTAATACTAAAAGAGAAAAAAGCAAAAAAGATATAGAAAAGTTAAATTTAGACAGCATAGCAGCTTTTCATACTAAGCTAAGTGCAATTACAGAAGGCAAAACATTTATCATTTGCGGCAATTTTAACTCAGAAGATATTATTAAAAGCTTTGTATCTGTATTTGGAGCACTTAAACCTTGCAGTCTAAACAAACAAATGGATATGCAAATGCCAAAATTTGAGCTTCCAGCAAAAACATACAAAGAGGAGTTTGAAAACATGAATCCTTCTCAAACTGTGTTCGACTATTTTTACTTTGGACACTTTGAGAGTGGTTTAAAAAACACACTAGAGTTAAAAATTATTAGAGACCTACTCCAAAGCAGAGTTCTATCTGTATTAAGAGAAAGAGAATCAATTGTTTACTCCCCATACGCATCTCTATTTTATAATGGCTTTCCAAATAATATTTACTACTTTGACATTAGCGCATCAATAGAAAGGTCTAACAGCAAAAAATGCAAAAAACTTATAGATGAAATTATAACAGAGCTATATGACAAGCCAATAGGAGAAGATGAGTTAAATGGCATAAAACGCTCTTTTATAATTACAAAGAACGAGACTTTAGCTCCCGACGCTTCTAGTGCGTGGAAAGGTGCAATCACTACAATGCTTAGGAATGGAGAGAGTTTAGAGGATTTTAACAACTATGATTCTATAATTAATTCTATAAGTACAAAGGACATTAATAATGCAATAAAAAAATACATTAATAAAAATAAATACCTACTACTTCACTTAGGTAAATTTGAAGAATAAAATGATAAAATCAATAATAACAACAGTGCTAATTGTAAGCTTAAACATTTGCAACCTAGTAGCACAAGAAAAAAAGGCATATACCCTATTTAATTCTCTGGGAAAAGAAATAGACTACGGAAACCTTATAAATGAAATAAGTAAAGCAGACATAGTATTTATAGGTGAAATACACAATTGTGCTATTACTCACTGGTTAGAGTATGAAATTACTAAATCGCTATATTCTAAACACAAAAAAGACCTAAGCCTAGGTATGGAAATGTTAGAATCTGATAACCAGTTAATAATAGATGAATATATGAGCAGAACCATAGCATACGACCGCTTTGAAGCCGAGGCTAGACTTTGGGATAACTATTATACAGATTACTCACCGAGTGTTCTTTTTGCCAAAGAAAACAATATTCCACTTATTGCCACTAATATACCTCGCAGATATTCTGCAATGGTAAATAAAGACGGGCTAGAGTCATTAAATAAACTCTCCGAACAAGCAAAAGGCTATATTGCTCCCCTTCCCATAGATTTTAGTTTTAAAGAAGAAGACAAAGAAAGCTTTATGATGATGCAGCATATGAGCGGAAAAAAAAACATAAATTACGAGTATCTATCACAAGCACAGGCAATTAAAGATGCCACTATGGCTTGGTTTATAGCTAAGAATTTTAAGGGTAAGTTCATCCATTTTAATGGAAATTTTCATTCAGACTCAAAAGGAGGTATTATTCCCTATCTTATTAAGCTAAAGCCTAATTTAAAAATAATAAACATTTGTGCTATAAGGCAAGAAGAAATAAATAAATTAGACGAAGAAAATATGGGACGAGGCGACTACTATATATGTGTTCCAGAAGATATGTCATCAAGCTACTAATACGAAAAATAAACTTTTTAGATAAAAAGCACTTTTTCTATGTTACAAAATAGCTCCTTACTACACCTATATGTAAGAGGAGAACTAAAAAGTGGTTAGTTAGTAAATTACCCCAGTTAGAAATACTCTAGCTGGGGTAATTTTTTAAATTTAACTTTTTTGAACCACTTAAAATATTAAATAATAAAAATATAAAATTAAAGCTATGAAGAGGAGAACAATTATTTTTGCTATGGCAATTGGTATTGCCACACTATTATCTTGCGCAAAATCAAAACAAACAGAAAACTACAATTTTAATTCGGCACCCGCTATTTTGCATCTAAGCATAGGTTCTAATAATAATCTAAGTACAAAAAGTAATACTAAAAATCCAAATAGCGGTTCAAAAGCTATTGGAGAAGGGCATGGTGTACAAAGCAACGACAATATAGTACAATCGCTAGATATTTTCATTTTTAGGAATGAGGAAAATGCAGATAAAGAGAAGCTAGAAAGCTACGAAAATTTATCTGGAGCCAAACTAGGTTCATTAAACAATATTAGTATTAAAGCAACTACAGGTAAAAAAATAATATACGTTGTTGCTAACTCTCACATATCAAATCTTAGTACAATAAAAAATCTGTCAGACTTTAAACAACTAGAAAGTTCTCTACTTTTAGAAAACTCCTCTAACTTTACTATGCTTGGCAATACAGAAGTTAACCTAGAGCCACAAACATCTATAACAATAAACGTAGAAAGACTAGCAGCCAGAGTGCAACTTTCATCTATTTCAGAAAATTTTGACGGTACTGCCTACCAAGGTCAATCTCTAAAGAATATTAAAATATATTTAATAAACGCACATGCAAAAAAGATATTATATAATGGAGCAAGCTTAAATAGTCCATTTATAATAAATAATAAAAAAGCAGTGGCATCAGATTATAGCTCTGCTGCCATGAGCGGAATAGTATACGACAATGGGCCAAGTAGCATTTCAAATGCTCTGTACTCTAATCCTCATTATTTCTATACATATGAAAATACACTAAGTACAGAAAACGCAACAAATAGATTTACCCGTTTGGTTATACAAGCAGACCTAGATGGTACAACCTACTACTACCCCATTAATATAAACCAAGAAGGGTACGGCTACACTGCCAGTAATGGGCATAAGGGAATTAAAAGAAACACCACTTACAATATAGCCTGCACTATAAAAGGAATTGGCTCACTAAATCCCGACGAACCAATACAAAAAAGTACAGCTACAATAAGCATAAGTGTTAGTAATTGGCTAACCGTACCTACATTAAACTACGAATTTTAAGATGAGAAAAGCAGTAAATATTATATTAGCATTATGTATTTTTATCTCATGCACAAATATTGCCTACGAAAAAAGAATAGATTGCCCATATAAACTACATTTAAATTTAAGTAAATGCAGCAAAGATATAAAGGAGCTACAGATTTGGTTTTTTAACGACCAAAACCACTTCCTTATAAAAGATACTATTCCAAAAAGCAAACTAGGCCATATCTACGAATTTAATGCAAATGGTAAGAGCGTAAAATACTATATTTGGGCTAATATTAGCAAAAACACCAAAATAAGAGAAATATTTACTCAAGAAACTTTACTAGAAAAAATTGAATATAAAAATAACGATTCTCTTTATTATTATAGCAATGAGATTGAAACGCAAGAACTTGCAGATATTTACGACACGGTGTTCCTAAGTAGACAATATGCAAACGTAAATTTAGACATAATAGGATATTTTATAAACAAAGAAATTAACATAGAAACTATAACAGAAAGTAGTGCATATTACTTAAATGCTAATATATACCATAAAGAAAGCAGCATGCATTATAAGCCTTTAATGCAAACAGCAGAATACTGCAATTTTAAATATACAATATACAGACAAAACAATATAAAAAGCCTAAGAATACAAGTTAATGTGAGTAATAATTCAAAAAATGAGCTCCACAGCAAGGAAATAGCAATTGGAGAAATTCTCCATAAAAATGGTTACGATATGCTCAAAAAAGACCTAGACGATATCTACCTTAGCCTCGATTTAAGAAGCGGCAACATTAACATTAAATCTGGGAATTGGTCACACACAGAAAAAATAGACATCATATTTAGCTAGATTAAAGTTCATATAAAAACACATTAGTTAGATAAGCACTTATTATATTAGTGTCATAATAATAAAAGAAGACTTACAGTAAATTGTAAGTCTTCTTTTATTGAGGCTGGGCCCAACTGGGCTTGAACCAGTGACCCCCTGATTATGAGTCAGGTGCTACTAACCAACTGAGCTATAGGCCCCTATAGAAGAAGAATATCTAGTATAAAACCATTAATCTTATACTTATTATTCTTTTTCTACTATTGTGTTACCGATACTTAAACCGGCTACAAATCAAACTTTGATTTCTACCTCAACACCGCTAGGTAACTCTAGTTTCATTAAAGCGTCTACAGTTTTAGGAGTAGAGCTATAAATGTCTAATAAGCGGCGGAAAGAATTCAACTCAAACTGCTCGCGTGCTTTTTTGTTTACGAAAGTTGAGCGGTTTACAGTAAAAATCTTCTTGTCTGTAGGAAGAGGAATAGGACCACTTACAACAGCTCCAGTAGCTTTCACTGTTTTTACGATTTTGTCGGCAGATTTGTCTACCAAAGCATGATCGTAAGATTTTAATTTAATTCTTATTTTTTGGCTCATTTTTTATGTTTTAACCAATTTATAATTCTTTGTTATTCTTCGTCTTCACCAATCTTCTTATTACCAGACTTTTCTATAACATCCTTAGCTAAAGATGCTGGTAACTCTGCATAATGAGAGAAAGTCATAGTACTAGTAGCTCTACCAGAAGATAGTGTTCTTAAGATGGTTACATAACCAAATTGTTCTGATAAAGGAACTTTGGCATGAACTATTCTTGCATTTGCTTTAGAATCCATGCTAGTTATTTGTCCTCTACGTTTGTTAAGGTCTCCAATAACATCACCCATATAATCCTCTGGAGTAACAACCTCTAAGGCCATTATTGGCTCCATAATAACTGGACTTGCCTTAGGTAAGGCTTTACGGAATGCTTGTCTAGCACAAATTTCAAAAGATAGAGCATCAGAGTCAACTGGGTGGAATGAACCGTCTTTTAAGACAACTTTCATAGAAGTAACCTCATAACCAGCCAAAACGCCATTTGCCATTGCAGATTTAAATCCTTTCTCTACAGATGGGATAAACTCTCTAGGAATATTTCCTCCTTTTACCTCATCTACAAATTGAAGTCCAGTAACTCCCTCGTCTGCAGGCCCAATCTCAACAATAATGTCTGCAAATTTACCTCTACCACCAGATTGCTTTTTAAATACTTCTCTATGTTGAACAGTTGAACGAATAGCTTCTTTGTAATTAACTTGAGGTGCTCCTTGGTTAATTTCTACACCAAACTCTCTTCTTAAACGATCCACTAGAATGTCTAAGTGAAGCTCTCCCATTCCACTAATAACAGTTTGACCAGTTTCGTGATCAGATTTTACTGTAAATGTAGGGTCTTCCTCTGCTAATTTACCTAAAGCGATACCTAATTTGTCTAAATCTTTTTGTGTTTTAGGCTCAACAGCTAATCCAATAACTGGATCAGGGAAAGTCATAGACTCTAAAACTATAGGATTTGAATCAACACAAACAGTATCACCTGTACGTAACTCTTTAAATCCAACAGCTGCACAAATATCTCCTGCCTCTACAAATTCGATAGCATTTTGTTTATTTGAATGCATTTGGAAAAGACGAGAGATACGCTCTTTTTTCCCTGAACGTGTATTTAAAATATAAGAACCGGAATCTAGTCTACCAGAATAAGCTCTCATAAATGCTAACCTTCCAACAAATGGGTCAGTAGCAATTTTAAATACTAAAGCACAGAATGGCTCTTTAATATTTGACTTTCTTATTTCTTCTTTTTCTGTAACAGGGTTAATACCAGTTACATCTCCTTTATCTAGAGGAGATGGAAGAAATCTCATTACAGCATCTAATAAGAATTGAACACCCTTGTTTTTGAAAGAAGAACCACAACAGATAGGAACAACAGCCATATCTATGGTAGCTTTTCTAAGAGCAGAAATAATCTCGTCTACAGTAATTGCCTCTGGATTATCAAAGAATTTCTCCATTAAGGCATCATTATATTCTGCTGCTGCCTCAATAAGTTTTCCTCTCCACTCCTTACACTCTTCTAACATAGCCTCTGGAATATCTCTTACCTCATAGTTTACAAGCTCTTTACTTTCTTGATTATAGAAAAGGCCTTTCATGGCTATAAGGTCTACAATACCCTGAAATTTATCTTCTGCTCCAATTGGCAAACAAATAGGAACTGCATTAGCGCCCATTTTATTCTTCATTTCATCAACTACTGCTAAAAAGTCTGCACCTACACGGTCCATCTTATTAACATAAGCAATTTTTGGAACTTTGTATTTGTCTGCCTGTCTCCATACTGTTTCTGATTGGGGCTGTACCCTACCTACAGCACAGAAAGTAGCAACAGTACCATCCAATACACGTAACGAACGCTCTACCTCAACAGTAAAGTCTACGTGGCCTGGGGTATCTATTAAGTTTATTTGATATTGATCTCCGTTATAGTGCCAAAATGCTGTGGTTGCAGCAGAAGTGATAGTAATACCTCTCTCCTGTTCTTGAACCATCCAGTCCATAGTAGCAGCACCCTCATGTACCTCTCCAATTTTATGGGTTTTACCTGTGTAAAACAAAATCCTTTCAGATGTTGTTGTTTTACCGGCATCAATATGAGCCATGATACCGATATTCCTTGTGAATTTTAAATCTCTTGCCATTGAATCCTCCTAGGTACTAAAAACGGAAGTGAGCAAATGCTTTGTTGGCCTCTGCCATCTTATGCATATCCTCTTTTCTCTTGAAGGCAGCGCCTTCGTTATTGTATGCAGCTAGTATCTCTGCAGCTAATTTTTCAGCCATCGAGCGACCTGATCTCTTGCGAGCATAAAGAATCATATTCTTCATACTTAATGAAACTTTTCTTTCAGGACGAACCTCGGTTGGAACTTGGAAGTTAGCACCACCCACTCTACGGCTTTTAACCTCTACTTGTGGTGTAATGTTTTCTAAAGCTTTTTTCCAAATTTCCAAAGGAGCCTTGTCAGAATCTTTCATCTTCTCGCCAATCATATCGATTGAGTCGTAAAAAATAGCATAAGCGATACTCTTCTTCCCCTGCAACATCAGATTATTAACAAAACGTGTAACTGACACGTCGTTAAATCTTGGATCAGGAAGTAGAATCCTCTTTTTAGGCTTCGTTTTTCTCATTTCTTTGAAATTTTAATAATTAATGACTTACTTCTTCTTAGCTGGAGCGGCAGTTTTACCTGCTTTAGGCCTTTTGGCGCCGTATAACGAACGTGATTGTCTACGTCCATCAACGCCAGCAGTGTCTAGTGCGCCTCTAAGAATGTGATAACGTACTCCAGGTAGGTCTTTTACCCTGCCACCTCTTACTAACACAATTGAGTGCTCTTGTAAGTTGTGTCCTTCACCTGGGATGTAGGCGTTCACCTCTTTTTGATTTGTCAATCT
>CAXYUL010000035.1:0-11542 GCA_964292095.1 uncultured Bacteroidales bacterium
CCTCTGCGCTACATCTATTGGTAAATAAATTAAATAATTATCAAAGCTCTTTTCTAATAACAATACTCCCGACACAAAGACTTTCTCTAAATTTAAACTAGAAAGCGGGTCTAACGCCGTAAATAAAAACGACCCCGGTAGGGCCTGTGCATCACCCTTCCCTTTTTTGGGAAAATAGATTTTTAGAGGATCCAAAAATCTAACCCTTACACCCAAATCCATAGCTAATTTAGACCCAAGCACAGCATGGTCAATCTCTCCCACCTTTGTTTTAAACTCACCCTCAACCATATTAACAACAATTCCACTTACCCTAGAGTAAGTGGAATCTATACCTTTTATATGCGCAATTTGTTGATTATTTGAGTATTTTACAAAAACATTCTCCTCAACAATAGGAGCTATATAAGCAATACCCTTAGTTGCAGCAATTTCTTTAAACAATGTAGTATCTACAAAAAAGCTCTTTCCTTTACTTGGACTAATAATAAAATCTGCTTGATAGCTATTATAAACATTTTTTATAAGATTATTAAAACCATTATAGCCGCTTAGTATTATTATTAAAGCTGCGCTACCTATAACAATTCCAATAGCACTTATTAAAGAAATAATATTAATAATATTATGCGATTTCTTAGCAAATAGGTAACGAAGAGCTATTTTTAAAGACAACATAAATCTACTTTTTAAGCAAATTCTCTATATGCTCAACATAGTCTAAACTCTCATCTGCAAAAAAAGCTATCTCTGGAACTATCCTCAATTGTTTAGCCACAATCTTACCAAGCTCTCCTCGTATTTGTTTAACTCCACCTTGCAAAACCTCCATTACTGTTGCCGATTTTGCAGAAGGAAAAACACTAACAAAAACCTTAGCAAATGAAAGGTCTGGACTAATTCTCACCTCACTTACTGTAACCATAGCACCACCAAAGGCAGCCATCCCCTTACTCCTAATTATCTCGGCTAAATCTTTTTGCAATTGTTTCCCAACCTTTTGCTGTCTTGTACTCTCTCCTTCCATAACACTATAATTTTTATACAAATTTTAAAATAAAATAATTCTTTTTACCCTTCTGCACCAAAATATACTTGCCATTAATTAAATTGCACTGAGAAAGAGTATCATCCAAATTAGTAAACTTATCTTTGTTTATACTTAAACCTCCAGCTACAATCATCTTTCTACATTCACCCTTAGATGGGAAAACCTTAGTTTCAACAGCTAAAAGATCTAAAATATTCTCGTTCAACTTATTAATAGCTAGTTCAAACTGAGGAACGCCATCAAACACAGATAGAAATGTTAACTCGTCTAATTTCTTAAGCTTCTCAGAAGTAGAATTTCCAAATAATATTCCCGACGCCTCAACTGCTTTCTCCCATTCTTTTTCTCCATGCACCATACAAGTAATCTCTTTAGCTAATAAAGATTGCAATCCTCTAAGATGAGGTTCCTTATTGTGCTTAACTATTGCTTGCTCAATTTCTTCCTTAGATAGCATAGTAAAAATCTTAATATACTTAGCCGCATCCTCGTCACTTACATTCATCCAAAACTGGTAAAAAGTATAGGGCGAAGTATAATTAGGATCTAACCACACATTTCCTTTTTCTGTCTTACCAAATTTTCCACCATCTGCTTTTGTAATTAAAGGGCATACTAAAGCATAAGCCTCATTACCTGTTTTACGTCTAATAAGCTCACTACCAGTTGTTATATTGCCCCATTGATCGCTTCCTCCCATTTGAAGTTTACAATTCTTATGTTCATTTAGATATAAATAATCGTAACCTTGCACTAATTGATATGTAAACTCTGTAAAAGACATACCCTCTCTCTCCTCACCTGTTAAACGTTTTTTTACAGAATCTTTACTCATCATATAGTTTACTGTAATATGCTTACCAATATCTCTTATGAAATCTAAAAAAGTAAAATTCTTCATCCAATCGTAATTATTCACCATTACTGCTGCATTAGGAGCATCTGAATCAAAATCTAAAAACTTTGCCAATTGATTCTTTATTGCTTGCTGATTATGTCTAAGTGTGGCCTCATCTAAAAGATTTCTTTCAGCACTCTTCATAGATGGGTCTCCTATCATTCCGGTAGCTCCTCCAATCAAAGCATATGGTTTATGTCCACAATTCTGAAAATGCTTTAACATCATTATACTCACAAGATGGCCTATATGTAATGAATCCGCCGTTGGGTCTATACCAACATAAGCAGAAGTTGGCTCTTTCATCAATTGTTCTTCTGTTCCAGGCATCATAGTATGAATCATGCCCCTCCAAGTAAGTTCTTCTACAAAGTTCTTTATCATATTATTATTCTTTTAAATTCTTAATTAGGTTTATTTTATGCATTTTTGCTTTATTATATAATGTTTGCCTTGTAATACCTAATAGGCTAGCTGCTTTACTCACATTACCCCCACTCTCACTTAAAGCTCTATTTATTAGTAAAATCTCCATGTTTCCCAGCAAAAACTCCTCTGGAACAGAACTGCGATAGTTATTATCTACTATTTTTTTTTCTTTATTCCTAAGAAGAGAGTTTTCTTTAGACAACTCAGACATTTTATAAGCATTAAAAAGTGTTATTACCAATTTATCATTATTCCATGGCTTAACAATATAATCAAAGGCACCATTTTTAACAGCATTGTTTCCAAAGGCAAGATCGGAAAACGCTAACATAACAAGTACTTGCATATTTGGATATTTAGTCATTAATGCCTTTATATAAAGTAAGTTCTCTGCATCTACGGCCGAACTACTAGAGGCCAAATCTATTAGAAGAATATTAACTTCATTTTTTTGTAAAAAAGGTATTATCTCCTCTTTTGTGCAAAGATCAACCCTAAAAAAGTACTTTTTTAGCAACAAAACAAGGGCCGTAGATAAACCCTTATTTACATCAGATATTAGTATAGATCCTTTTGAATTCATATTCGTAAATATAATAGAAATTACCCACAATTTATCATAATTGTGCAAATATAGCAAGAATTTGCAAGGTGACCTAGTTATTTATATATTTGCAAAGTTATACTATCCATTTTATTAACTTAATAAACAATATATGTACAAAAAAACAATATTTAAACAGATAAGTTTATTGTTATTAGTTGTATTTTTTGCATCTAGTAGCATTATTGGCAAAGAAACAAAGCTTGTATTAAAGGAAAAAATAGAAGCTTTAAATTCTATGGGTATAATAAAAATAAGCGATATTAAGCAAATTCCTGTAGATACTCTTATGAAAAACGCATTTAAAGAAAAGTACGTTCTTTTTGTAGAGCAACCTATAGACCATTCTAACTTAAGTGTTGGTACCTTTAAACAAAGAGTTATTGTTGCCCTTTCCGATTTTAACCAACCTACTGTTCTCACAACAGAAGGTTATGGAGCAGGCTACGCACTAAGCCCAAGGTATAGAGAAGAAATATCTAGCTTCTTTAATACAAATATTGTTTTTGTAGAGCATAGGTACTTTTTAGAATCTACTCCATTTATACAAAACGATAGTAGCATAACAGACGAAACCTTAAATTGGGACTACATGAATGCCACAAATGCAGCTGCCGATTTACATAAAATATGCAGCGCTTTTAAAACTATTTTTACAAAAAAATGGTTGGCAACAGGTATAAGCAAAGGCGGACAAACCGCAATGTTTTATAGAGCATTTTATCCAAACGATGTAGATGTAACTGTTCCCTATGTTGGCCCACTCTGCAAAAGCACAGAAGATGGCAGACATGAGCCATTCCTTGCTAAATACGTTGGAACTGCCAACGACAGAGCAAAAATAGAAGCTTTTCAGATTGAGTTTCTTAAAAGAAGAGATAAAATAAAACCAATGTTTGATGATTTCTCTAAAAAAATGGGGTATACGTATCAAATACCAATGGATGCAGTTTACGATTATTGTGTACTAGAATTTCCTTTTGCATTTTGGCAATGGGGCAGGTCTAGCTCTAGTATACCAGATTTATCAAAGGCGAGCGATAAAGAAATGTTTAATTACATGCTCAAAGTTAGCGGTCCAGATTACTTTGCACAAGGACAAGCCACAGCGCCTTTTTTTGTACAAGCAGCTGGAGAATTAGGATATTATGGTTATAATACCAAAGCATTTAAAGGCCTATTAACTATAAAAAGCACTAAAGGCTATCTAAACAGATTATTTGTTCCACAAAACAGAGAATTTAAATTTAATAATTACCTATACAAAAAAGTATTAAAATTCTTAAGCAAAACAGATGCTAAAATGATGTTTATTTATGGACAGTGGGACCCTTGGAGTGCCGTTATTCCTATTGCCCCAGTTAAGAATGAAAAACTTAGGGCAAAAGGTAAAGGCAGAAGCACAATGAAACTATACATTGCACCTGGAGGAAGCCACTCTTCAAGAATTTCTACACTCCCAGCCAAAGACAAAGAAGAAGCAATAAACATACTCAAGAATTGGTTGTTTTAATTAATAAATAATTATAACATTTTATGCTAGAATTTAAAGAAATTAGTTTAGATGATAAAGACAGAGCAGATGCTTTAATAAAAGAGAGCAATTTACAAGGTGCAGAATATTGTTTTACCGCATTGTATATTTGGAGAATGGTTTATAAAACAGCATTTTGTTTCTATAAAGACTTTCTCTTTGTACGCTCTTTTACTAATCATGGAGGGCAAATTCATTTAAACTACCTATACCCTGTTGGACATGGTAATTTAGAAGAGGCCATAGAGCTCCTTAGGCAAGATGCTATACGACTAAATGTAAAATTTAACATAGGAGGTATTTTTAAAGAACAAAAAGAAATACTCACTAATCTCTTTCCCAACAAATTTGATTTCAAACTAGAAAGAGATATATCTGATTATATTTATTCTGCAAGTGATTTAATTAGCCTAAAAGGGAAAAAATTTCAATCTAAGAGAAACCATGCATCAAAATTTAAAGCACTAGATAATTGGGAATATCAGCAAATTACAAAAGAAAACACCCAAGAGTGTTTACAAATGAATACTAAATGGTGTAAAATGCACAACTGTATACAAAACTTATCATTAAATAGCGAATCTTGCAGTGTAAAAGAAGCATTAAAAAATTTTGATGTTCTTAAATTAAGAGGTGGCCTATTAAGATTACATGGAGAAATTGTTGCTTTTTCTATAGGAGAAATGCTTAATAATAATACTTTTTTAGTACATATAGAAAAGGCCTTCCCAGATATTAGAGGTGCATATCCAACAATAAGCCAAGAATTTTTGAGCCACCAGCAAGATCTAAACTTTCAATTTGTTAATAGAGAAGATGACGCAGGAGATCAAGGACTAAGGACAGCTAAAATGCAATATAATCCTTTATACATTCTAGAAAAATGGAAGGCTTTTGAAAAATTAAGCAACAACTAAAAAATATTTTATATATTTGCAACATTAACCAACAAAAGTAATAAATTGGAACCTCCCAGTAGTAGTTTAGTTATAGAGTTTCTGTATTTGGGGATTAGTCTAATCCTCCTTCTTGTTTGTTCTGCCTTAATATCAGGCAGCGAAGTTGCTTATTTTTCTCTTTCTCCAAAACAACTTAACAACATAAAGAACAGTAAAGATAAAGATTCTGAAAGAGTATTAAAACTTTTGTCCCAACCAGATTATTTGCTTGGAACAATTCTGCAAACCAACAACCTTGTTAATATTTTAATCATATTACTTTCCTCTGTAGTAATAGGAAAAGCATTTTGCTTTAATGGAAATGTTATATTAGAATTTTTAGTAAGCGTTGTTAGCTTAACCTTTCTTTTAGCACTATTTGGAGAAGTCCTACCTAAGATTATTGCATCTCATACCCCAGTAAGCTTTGCTAAATTTATGAGCGCTCCTCTTTTACTCTTATCCCCTATAACAAGGCCTTTTAATTTTATAATGAATACTTTTGCCTCTAAAGTTACAAATGGCATACTTTCTAGGGATATAGTTACATTAGAAGAACTAGAAAAAGCTGTTGATATTTCATCTACAGAAAGTGTAGAAGAAAAAAAGATTCTAAAAGGTATAGTTAAACTACCAATAACAGATGTAAGAAAAATAATGAAGCCTAGAGTGTCTGTTGCAGCAATAGATATTAAGATGAAAACACAAGATATCATAAAAATAGCATCTGAATGTGGCTATTCTCGATTACCTGTTTACAAAGATGATTTAGATGATATTAAGGGGTTCTTATATATTAAAGATATTCTAATGTACCTAAATCAGATAAAAACAGCATATAGTAAAGAATTAGACTTTGTATGGCACAAGCATATTAGAGACGCTTATTTTGTACCAGAAAGCAAAAAAATAAATGATTTATTACAGGAATTTAGAGATAAAAAAATACATTTAGCTGTTGTTGTAGATGAGTATGGCGGAACAGAGGGTGTAGTTACTTTAGAGGATATATTAGAGGAAATTGTGGGGGAAATTGTAGATGAAACAGATATTAAAGAGTTAATGCAAATAAATAAATAAATAATATGGGACTCTATTTTAGAAAAGAATTAAAAAACGGAGCTGAAATTGCAGTTTGGGAGGTTTGCGAATCAGAAGAAGAACTTCTTAAAATTATTTCTATCCCAAACGAGGAGTTAGAAGAACTATACATAACAAAAAGTATACAACGCAGAAGAGAAAAACTTGCTGTAAGAGCTCTACTTAATACTCTGTTCCAAGAAAAGGTATATTTAGGACACCACGATAATGGTTCTCCTTTTATCCAAAATAATCTAACACATATAAGCATAACACATACTACAAAGTATGTTGCCATTATCAGTCACCCTAATCAAGAGGTAGGTATAGATATAGAGTCTTTGAGTAGAGATTTTTCAGCAGTAGAAAATAAGGCACTATCTAAAGAAGAACTAGAAGACCTGGGCAACAAGAACCGAAATTTACAACTAGCAATTTATTGGTGCGCAAAAGAAGCAGTATATAAGAGAATGAGCCAACATGGAGTAGATTTTGCCAAGCAAATGGAAATAGAAAAATTTCACCCTTCTGATGAAGGAAAAATTGATGCTGTATTTATTAGTAAAAATGGGGAAGAAGAAGAATTTGAATTAGAGTATGAAGTATTTAATAATCATGTTATAGTGTGGCTAGTTGGTTGAAAATAACTAAATAATAAAGTAAAAAAATATATCTTTGCAATGTAATTAGTAATTTTTTTGCACATGACCTTTAAACTTACCATATTTCTTAAAAGCCTTTCTTTTGTTTTATTGCTTGCAAACACCTGCTTAGCCCAAAACAAAGACTCAATTGCTATTGTTAACACTAATTGGAATAGCATAAATGTTTACAAAGGCATTACTCTTAAACAAAAACAATTTAAGGATAGCGGTCTATTTAATTCTAATCAGTTTATATCAATTTTAGAGATTAAAAACAGAAAAATATCTATATTAGCTGCTGATACACTTTGCTCAACATCTAATTTTGTAAAAAAGCACAAAGCAAAAGCAGGGATAAATGGGTCTTTTTTCGCCTTTAATAACCCATACAACTCTGTAGATTACCTTAGAATTAATAATAAAGAACTTGCCCCCAATAATTACAATAATTCTAATAAAAGGCTGCATCATCAATTAGGAGCGATAGCCATTAAAAAAGGCAATCTCCAGATTCTAAAGGCTCCCTTAGATAATTTAGGGTGGGAGCGCTCTATTAAGGCAGAGAGTGTTCTTGTGTCGGGACCATTATTAAGAAAAGAAGAGATTGACCAAGAGTTATTAAACGTTTCTTTTTATACAAAGAGACATCCTAGAACCGCAATTGCACTTATGAAAGATGCAACCATTTTGTTTATTGTTGTGGATGGGAGAGCAAAAGAAGCAGCTGGAATGAGTTTAAAAGAACTGAGAGATATTTGTAAATGGCTTGGAGCAAAAGATATAATAAATTTAGATGGAGGAGGTTCCTCTACTATGGTTATTTTTAAAACAGACTCTACCTTAATTGTTAATCACCCTTGCGATAATAAAGGAGAAAGAAAAGTTGCAAACTCAATTGTTGTACAATAATAATATTAACATACCTAACAAAAATACTTATGAAAGAAAAATTTAATGACAATTATTTTCCACCTCTAGTAGAGATAATAAAAATTAAACTAGAAAAAGGAGTGGCTAGTAGTAATGTAGGTGACTTTCCCTCTGGAGGAGATGGATTTTCAGATGATAGTAACTCTTTTGAACCTTCTAATTTTATCTAGGCTATGAAACACATTAAATACTTGTTGTACAGTTTAATAGTTTTAAGCTGCACTCTTTCTTGTTCTAAGAAAGAATTAAATATAAATGCCAATGAGCAAGGTGCAACAAATGCTAAAGAAACTACATTTAATGCTTTTATAACAGAAAGTGATACTAAAACAAGCCTAATTAAAGATAATGACGCCTTTAAAGTTACGTGGGCAAGTGGAGATGATATTTCTATTATAAGAAAAAGCACTAGTTTTGGCAATAGAACCCGTTTTTCTATTTCTACTGGCGCTGGAACAAAGAATGGCACCTTTACAGGTAATATTTTGTGGGACCCTGCCTACACTTACTACGCAATTCACCCTCATGTAGACACACGAGATTACATAGGTAAGCCATATATAAATATTTACTCAATTAACACTAGTGGACAGGTTCAGAATGGCAATGACAACTACGATCATTTGGCTAAGTATGATTTAATGTTAGCTGTAGCTTCAAATGTTCAACAAGACATAGCTCCTACATTTATGTTTAAGCATCTTATGGCTTTGTTCAACTTTGAATTAACCCTTCCTAGTGATGCTAAAGGAAAGGTAACAAAACTTTCTTTAATAAGTTCTAATAGCACTTTTAGCACTAGAGCTGCAGTAGTAATAAATGATAATAATCCAAGTTTAAGTAGTTATTACAGCAACAGCGAATTAAGCGGAATCTTTTCAAACTCCCTAGATTTATCTTTTGCAAATAATGGTTTTGATGTTCCTGCCAACAAAGTTATAAAGGCAGCTATGATGTCTGTTCCACAGATGCTATATAATAGCAAATTAAAGGTAGTACTTACCGTAAATGATAATGGCACAGAGAAGGAATATTTTTATAAAGCACCCAATAATGTTGGAGCTAATGTCTCTGAAGGGTATTATGTTCCTAAAAACTATATTGGTGGAAAAACTTATAACTTTAAAGCTAATCTAAGTCTTCCCGACGCAAATGATGGAGTAGTTAGGGTGCTCCAAACACATACTTTGGGTAGTGGAATTGATATTGTTATAATGGGAGATGGTTTTAATTCTGCCGACTGCCAAAATGGAGCTAATTATGATAAAGCAATTAATGCTGCCTACAATTATTTATGGGATGAGAATTTTTTTAAGAAATTTAAAGAATACTTTAACGTTTATTCTGTAAAAGCTGTTTCTAAAGATAATCAATTTGGAGCAGGATACAGCACCGCACTTGGAGTATATTTTGGATCGGGTAGTTTTATTGGTGGAGACTTATCTACTTGTAACGAATATGCTAAAAAAGCAAGAAGTGGCATTAACCTCAATAGCACACTAGTGCTTGTGGTGGTTAATAGTAATAAGTGGGCAGGGACATGCCACATGAGCACATCTAGTGATGCTCCAAGTAAAGTATATAGCTCTGGTAATGCCGTAGCCTTTTGCCCTATGATAGATTTGACAAATTCTAATTCTGAATATAATAACAGAGAAGACTTTAGGAACGTTATACACCACGAGGCTATTGGACATGGATTTGCAAAACTTGCGGACGAGTATTTTTACGAAGACATAACACCTAGTGAGGATGTTAAAAATAAAAAAAGAAACCTTACCACCGAGTACGGATGGTACGCTAATGTAGACTTTACCAATGTTAATACCCTATGGAATAGTTTTATAGCTCGTGCAGAGTATGCTAGCGAAGGATTAGGTGCATACGAAGGTGCCTTTGTTTACGGGAAAGGTGTTTGGAGACCAACACAAATAAGCACCATGGTAAATAACCGCTCTGGCTTTAATGCCCCTTGCAGAGAAGCTATTTACAAAAGGGTAATGGCACTATCTGGCATAAATACAAGCCCTACAAGAGATAATTTTATAACATACGAGATAAATAATGGCACTATCCCAACAACAGCGCTTAGTACATCGCTAGCAAAAGTTGCAAAAGAAAAGATATTGATTCCTTTTGCACCTCCTATAGTAATAGAAAAAACATGGTAATATCTTTTAATTAGAAAACATATTTATTGCTATAAATTAAACTTAATATACTTATCATTGTTAATAAACATTGCAATTACTCAGTTTAAAATTTAATATTAAATATAAAAAATTATGAACATTAAAAAACAATTATTGATAGTAGCGCTAATACTTATTAGCATTGCAAGTTTTGCTCAAGAGCAAAAAATAAAGGAAGAAAGTAAGGTTTTATTTAAACCACATTGGTTCATGCAAATACAAGCTGGTGCTGCCTACACCGTGGGTGAAGCAAAATTTGGCGACTTAATTTCACCTGCAGCTGCTTTAAATTTTGGCTATAAATTTAACCCATATTTAGGTTTACGTTTTGGCGCAAGCGGTTGGCAAGCAAGAGGTGGCTGGAGCGATTTAAGCTACTCATATAACTTTATACAAGGAAATTTAGACCTAATGTTAGATTTAAGCAATACATTTAGTGGCTTTAGACACAATCGTGTATTTGACGCTTATTTATTTGCTGGTATTGGAGGTAACTATGGATTTAACAACGGAGCAAATGATATTACATCTACCAAACACCCAATTGCTTATAATTGGGATACAAAAGGCTTTTTTGTTGGTAGATTTGGACTAGGCGGAAACTTTAGAGCAAGTGATAGGGTTTCTATAAATATAGAAGCAAACGCTAATTTACTCTCAGATAAATTTAACTCAAAAAAGGGAGATAATATAGATTGGCATTGTAACCTATTAGTTGGTGTAGGCATTAAATTAGGCAAAGGCTATACTGTAACTCCTCCTGTATATTATGATTACCAAAAACCAGAAGAGCCTAAAAAAGAAGCAGCTCCTGCTCCTAAAAAAGAGGAAACACCAGCTCCTGTAGTTGAAGCTCCTGTAGTTGAAAAAGTAGCAGCACTAACAGAGAACATATTCTTTAAGATTAACACATCTAATGTAAGTACAGAACAAATGAGCAAGATAGATAATCTTGTACAATATCTTACAAAAATTACTGATGCTAAGGTTATTATAACAGGATACGCAGATAAAGCAACAGGAACAGCTAGTGTAAACAAGAGAATATCGGAAAAACGTGCTAAGAGCGTAAGCGCACTACTTATTAGTAGAGGAATTAGCGCAGATAGAATTATTGTGAACTTTAAAGGTGATATAGTACAACCTTATAACACAATAAAAGAAAATAGAGTTTCTATTTGTATTGCCGAATAATATACTTAATCTTTAAGACTATTATTTAGAATTCTATTAAAATAAACC
>CAXYUL010000036.1:0-11526 GCA_964292095.1 uncultured Bacteroidales bacterium
ATAGAAGCCCAGTTTACTCTTTGGGATTTTTACAATCAGATTCATCAGATTAAAAAAATGGGTAATATTAAAGACTTAGGATCTATGTTACCTGGAGTTGGAAAGGCACTAAGGGATATAGATATTGATAATTCTGCATTTAAAGGCGTAGAGGCCATAATTTTATCTATGACTGCTTTTGAACGAGAAAATCCACAAGTAATTAATGGCAGTAGAAGAAAAAGGATAGCAGATGGTAGTGGAACATCTGTTGTAGAAGTAAATAGACTCTTAAAACAGTTTGAGGATACTCGTAAAGTTATGAAGACAATGGCAGGCGGAGGAGCAAAAAATGCTATGAGAGCTATGGGTAATATTAAGAGACGTTAATTTTTAAAAGAAATTTAGTAAAAATATATATATGACAACCATCACTACTAAAACAGTATTGTTAGACGGAAAAACAACCGCAGATCAATATAAAATTAAAATTGCAGAACAAGTAAGGGATATGATTGCTAAAGGTTATAAAAGACCTCATTTAGCAGCTATTCTTGTTGGAGAAGACGGCGCAAGCCAAACCTATGTTGGACATAAAGAACGTTCTTGTGAGCAAGTAGGCTTTAAATCTACTCTTGTAAAATTAGACTCTAATGTTAGCGAAAAAGAAGTATTAGATGTAATTAAAAAAATTAATGAGGATAAGGATATTGATGGTTTAATAGTTCAGCTTCCATTACCAAAGCATATAGATGAAAACAAAGTAATTGAGGCAATAGATCCAGCCAAAGACGTAGATGGTTTTCATCCAATTAATGTTGGAAAAATGATGTTAAGTTTATCTACATTTTTACCAGCTACTCCTTATGGAATTATGAAACTTTTAGAAGCCTATGATATTGATACAAAGGGTAAAAGGTGCGTAATTTTGGGTAGAAGTAATATAGTTGGTAGGCCAATGGCTAATTTGCTTTCGTCTAAACATCCTTATGGAGATTGTACTGTAACCATGTGTCATAGTAGAACCAAAAATTTAGAGCACTATACAAGAGAGGCTGATATAATAATTGCTGCAATGGGGCAACCTTTATTTCTTAAGGGAGATATGGTAAAAGAAGGAGCAGTAATTATTGATGTTGGAATTACTCGTATAGTTGATAAAACTAAAAAGACAGGTTTTCGTTTAGTAGGAGACGTAGATTTTGATGATGTAGCACCTCATTGTTCTTACATAACTCCTGTGCCTGGTGGAGTAGGCCCAATGACAATTGTATCTCTTTTAGAGAATACTATTACCTCTTGCTTAAAAGGACAAGGTTTACTTTAGTCTAATTGTACTTGTTGTTAGAATTAATAAAGTCTGGTATTATGCCAGACTTTATTAATTTACAACCATTCTCATTGTATAGTTATAAGGAATTATCAGAATCTTCTATTTGTTTATTTAGCATTATAATTTTATCTTTGCAGGCGTTTTTATAAAAAATAAGATAAAAGATAAAATTGCTTATAAAAATAATAAAAAAAAGAAAACTAGATAATAAATATTAATAAAAAACAAACAACTATTCATTTTATGAGAAATACCTTTATTTTGGCGTTAGCATTGCTAATTTCCATAGGTACAAATCTTTACTCTAAAAACACTAAAATGGCGGTAGCTAAGAAAGAAGAGGCTAAGATAGAAGAGAGCACAATTAATTATAATAAGCTTAGATTAGCGGATCCAATAAATGCCACTATATCTGAAATACAAAAAGAAGAAGATAAAAAAATAAGTATAAAATTTGATACCAGGATTGATGCTCAGTATAATACTTATGGTACTGATAATAATGGTAATAGGCCAGAAGATGAGGGTGGCTTTGCTGGTAAATATCTTAAACTTATAATTAATGGTAAAATAAGTCCTAAATTTTCATATAATTTTAGATATAGATTATACACAACAAATAATGTAATAGAATTTTTTGGGACTACAGATTATTTAAATTTAACATGGCATGTTTCTGATCAAATAGATTTAACTGCAGGAAAACAAGTTGTTTTTGTTGGTTCTACAGAGTATGATTATGCCCCAATAGATGTTTATTTTGCATCGGATTACTGGAATCATGTTTCACCTTATCAAATAGGACTTAACTTAAGTTATAGAACAAAATCTAAAAAACACACATTCTTTGCTCAATTTGTTAATTCACCCTTTTCTTCAAAAGCTTTAGAAAATATTTATGCATATAATTTAAAGTGGTGTGGAACTATAGCTCCATGGTTTAAAACCATTTATTCTGTTAATATGATGGAATATTCTAAGGGCAATTTTATGAATTTCATAGGTTTAGGTAATAAATTTTTGTTTAATAAATTTTGCTTAGAATTAGATTACATAAATAGATATGCTGGCAAGGATACAGAATTTTTCTCTGATTTTACTTTTATTGGACAATTAGCATATTCTTTTAATAATTTTAGAGTATTTGCTAAGGGGGGATATGATCAAAATCATGCACAAGTTGCTGGAACCACACTAGAAGATGCCTATGATAAATATGTTCTTCCTGGGGTAGAAAGAGGTTTTTATGGCTTGGGTGTAGAATTTTTTCCATTAATAACAGAAAACAATAATTTACGTGTACATGCTTATTGGCATTCCAACACTGTTGGCCCAATACCTAATTCTTTTGGCTTAGGTATTAGGTGGCAAATTAAAGTTCTAGATAGATAACACTATAATAATACTTAAATACCATAATGAAAAATCTTAAATTTTTAACAATGCGAAGGATAGAGGCAGGTATATTTCTGCTTGTATTCTTTGGAATCTTTGGAACAGTAGGGCATGTAATGGGAGTCCCAAATATGCTAAATACTATAATGAGTACTACTTACCAATTATTATTGGAAACAGTATTTTACATTATGGGTATAACAGTTTTGTCGGGAGCTTTAGGAAAATTATTAATTGAATTTGGAGTAGTAAGGTTAATAGAGGTAGTTTTAAGGCCTCTTATGAAACCACTTTATAATCTTCCAGGAGTAGCTGCACTTGGCGCCGTGTTAACTTTTTTATCAGATAATCCTGCAATTATAGCTTTGTCTAAGGATAAGAATTTTAGTAAATATTTTAAAAAGTATCAACTTATATCTCTTACAAATTTTGGAACCGCTTTTGGAATGGGTTTAGTTGTTATTGTATTTATGGCGGGTAAAGGTTATGCTTCTGCTGGAATTGTAGGCCTATTTGGGGCAGTTGCAGGTAGTATAGTTTCTACAAGATTAATGCAAAGAGCAATTGTAAAGAGTAATCCAGAATTTAAAAGAGAGGAAGTTGTTGGTGGTGATGAGCAAAAAATATCTTTTAAATCAGAAGGTGGAGCATTTTTAAGGGTGCTAAACGCTGTATTAGATGGAGGCAAAACGGGAGTAGATTTAGGTTTAGCTATTATTCCTGGTGTTTTGATTATTTCTACCTTTGTTATGATGTTAACTTTTGGGCCAAATCAAGAAACTGGCGCCTATACAGGTGCTGCATATGAGGGTATTGCTTTATTGCCTGCCTTAGCCGGAAAAATAAATGTGGTGTTTGAGTGGTTGTTTGGCTTTCAACATCCAGAACTAATAGCTTTTCCAATTACTTCTTTAGGTGCTGTTGGTGCTGCTTTAGGATTGATTCCTAGATTTCAGGCATCGGGCTTTATAGATGGTAATGCTATTGCAGTATTTACAGCAATGGGAATGTGCTGGAGTGGTTTTTTAAGTACTCATACTGCTATGTTAGATTCTTTAGGTTTTAGAAATTTAACATCAAAAGCCATTTTATCGCATACAGTAGGAGGACTTGTTGCTGGAATTGTAGCACACTGGATTTTTGTAATATTCTCTTTGATATAAGTTTAGCAATATATTAATATATAATCTTATAATAAAAAGATAAGCAAGTTTATGTTCTTAATTGAGCTCTTGCTTATCTTTTTTTCTATTCTACAATGACATTAAATGCCTTATGCTTGCTCATGACTGACATTTAGTCATATTTTAGGTATTGGTATACCATTTGATAAAAACGCAAATACATTAAGAAAAATAAATAATTTAAATATAACATTATGGCAAAAGGTAAGATAGGGGTAACAACTGAAAATATTTCCCCTGTAATTAAAAAGTTTTTATATTCTGATCATGAAATCTTTCTAAGAGAATTAGTTGCTAATGCTGTAGATGCAACACAAAAAGTAAAAGCAGTATCTAGTATAGGAGAATTTAAAGGCGACTTAGGCAATCTAGCTATAAAAATTGTTGCTGATGAAAAAGATAATACTCTTACAATTATAGATAGGGGTATAGGTATGACAGCAGAGGAGGTAGAAAAATATATAAATCAAATAGCTTTTTCTAGTGCTGGAGAATTTTTAGAGAAATACAAAGATCAAATAAACAGTATTATAGGACACTTTGGCTTAGGATTCTATTCTTCTTTTATGGTTTCTAAAAAGGTTTGCATTAAAACATTATCGTGGAAAGATGGTGAAAAGGCTGTTAAGTGGGAGTGTGATGGTTCTCCAGAATATACAATGGAGGAGTGTGAAAAAACAGACAGAGGAACAGAAATTACACTTTATTTAGATGATGAATCTAAAGAATTTGCTACAAAAGCAAAAATAAATGAGCTTTTAAATAAATATTGCAAGTTTATGCCTATTCCAATTGCCTTTGATAAGGTTGAAGAATGGAAAGATGGTAAATATGTTGCTACCGATAATGATAAAATAATTAACGATACACTTCCTCTTTGGACAAAAACTCCTAGCGAAATAAAAGAAGAGGATTATTTAGATTTTTACAGAAAATTGTATCCTATGCAAGAGGATCCTTTATTCTATATACACTTAAATGTTGATTATCCATTTAATTTAACTGGTATCTTATATTTCCCTAAAATTAAAGACAAAATAGATGTAACTAAAAATAAAATTCAATTATTCTCTAATCAAATGTTTGTAACAGATTCTGTAGAGAATATAGTACCAGATTTTTTAACCTTATTACACGGTGTAATTGATTCCCCAGATATACCATTAAATGTATCTAGAAGCTATTTACAATCAGACTCTAATGTTAAGAAAATATCTTCATATATTACACGTAAGGTTGCAGATAGATTAGAGGAAATATCAAAAAATGATAAGCAGATATTTGAGTCTAAATGGGATAATCTTAAACTATTTATAGAATACGGAATGTTATCTGACGAAAAATTCTTTGAGAGGGCGCAAAACTTTGCTCTATTAAAGAATACAGATGGCAAATACTTTAACTATAAAGAATTTAGAACTTTAGTGGAGGCAAACCAAACAGATAAAGACAATAAAGTTGTATACCTATATACAACAGACCCTGTTGCCCAATACTCTTATATAGAAGAAGCTAGAAATAGAGGATACCAAGTTTTAATTTTTGATGGTCAATTAGACTCACACTTTGTTAACTTATTAGAAAGCAAGATTAATGATACAACATTTGCAAGGGTAGATGCAGATAGTATAGATAATTTAATTAAGAAAGATAATAAAGAAAAGCCAAATGTTAGAGAAGGCTTAGAAAGAGATCTTAACATAGCAATTGAGACAGTTATGCCAAAAGAAGCTCAATACAATGTAAAAATTGAAAACCTTGGAATAACATCAGCACCTATAGTTATTACTCAATCTGAATTTATGCGTAGATACAGAGAGATGTCTGCATTAAATGGTGGATTAAATTTCTACGGAAATATGCCAGATTCATATACTTTATCACTTAATTACGAGAACCCATTAATATTAAAGGTTACCTCTAATTTAGAAGAAGCAGCTAGTTCTAAATCCAACGATATTAAACAAAAAGAAGATACAATTAATGCTTCTTTAAAAGCAATTGAAGATAAAAACAAAGATAAGAAGGCCGATGAAATTCCAGTAGCTGATAAGGATGAAAAAGAGGCTTATAATAAGCAACTAAGTGAGTTAAATAATAATAGAAAAGAGCTTATAGAAGGATATGCAAACAACGATTCATTATTAAAACAAATAACAGATTTAGCTCTACTTTCTAACAATATGCTTAAAGGCAAGGAACTTTACTCGTTTATTAAAAGGAGTATAGACCTCTTAAATAAATAGATTAAAACTCTATAATAATAAAAGCTGGTCCACAATATTTTGGGCCAGCTTTTTTTAATTGTAACTAAGAGTATACTTGTACCTATTATTATATTAGCGGTGGGTCCTTTTTAAGATTCTTAGTAAAAAAGATAATAACACGCTTCCCGACAAAATTCCTATCAAATTAGCTAGCAAATCTATAGGATCCGACTCTCTATAAGTTGTTAGTGCCTCTTGAGAACATTCTACCAAAGTAGCTAAAACTATCCCACTAATTATTAAAACTACAATTAGCTGCCATATTTTGCTTATCTTTTTAAATTTATACTTAATAAAAGGATAACAAATGAATGAGTAGGGAAAGAACATTAAAAAATGGAATAACCTATCTATTCTAATTCCCAAATAATACTCTGGTAAAACTAAAGTGGAGTTAGAGAAGTTTGCTAAACACAAGAAAAGGACTAAAGCAATATATGTTATTAACATTAAGGTACTTATTAGGTAAAGAGAACTGCTGTTAATATTTCTTATTTTACTACTCATCTTTTTTTTGTGCAAATATAGCGTATTGTATTAACTTAATAATAGAATATATTATTTATTGCCTTGTCTAACATTCTTAGTTTTGTTAATTACGCTTTTAGGATTACCGTGGTATGTTATAGAAGAAGCTGGACTACATTCTGTCTCTAAAGACTCTGTACAATATACAATAGCTTTAGAAGCACCGCTCATTTCTACTTTAACATTTTTAGCAATTAATTCTTTAGCACTTATACTACAAGCACCACTTCCCTCAATTTTTAATCCATCAGTTTTTCCATTTAGGATAATAGAAGCTGCTCCAGAACTCTCTAAATCAATGTTTTTAGACTCTCCGCTATATTTAAAATCGCCAGCTCCACTTATGTCTAAATCCATAGATGCAACATCCCCACTGAATAATACTTGTGTGGCTCCAGATATTTCCCCTTCTAAATTGCCTATATTGCAAGTCATTTTACATTGACTTGCTCCACTCATATCTAAATCAAGAGATTGTGCCTGTAGATTTAAGTTATTTAGAGATGAAGCTCCACTTAATTCAAGCTCAAAATCATTACTTTTGTAAATATTGTTATTTGCGTTTAATGAAGCTGCACCAGATAAATCTAATTTATTTAAATAGGTCATATAAAGTTCAACTTTAATACCTCTACTATTTCTTTTTGTATTAAAGAAATTTCTAGGAAAATTTGTTTTAAATACTAATGTGCCACCTTCTAAATATACACTTATATAATCGAGATACTTTTTTGGAGCCTCAATTCTTACTTTAGGCGAATCGCCATACTTTAAATTAATATCAAACGAAGAACCAGCCTTAATACCTGTATATCTATTGTTAAAAGTATAGGTTTTGGCATAATCTTGGGCATTTAGTGTTATTACTCCTAGAATAATAGCACAGAAAAGCATTAAATTCTTTTTCATTTTTATTGTGTTTTAAATTATAAATTATTTATCGTGTTAAGTTCATTAATTACGTATGTTTTAACCTCTCTTAAACCATTAATTTTTTTATTATAATAATCTTTTAATATTTCATCTTTTTGTTTTGTACTTAACTCTCTTGGGAGTAAATCTATTAAAGGAATATTATCTGAGCTAATTATATTAACAGTAGAAAGTGCAAAAGCTTGCAGTTCTGCTGTTCCATTTAAAGAAAGTTTAATAATTTCTTTCTTAGCAAGTTCTATTTTTCTTTCATACTTAAATTTAAGGAACAAATCGCTAAAATTAAAATTATCTAGCACAGTTAATGATATTATAAGTAAAGCGGCAATAGAGCCAAATATCCTTAACATACTAATATATTTCTTTTTATTGTTGGCAACAAGCATATCATTAAAGCGTTCTTTATGCCCTAATGGAAGCTCTTGTTCAAATTCTTCTATATTTGCCTTAATATATTGTTCTAATTTATCTTTCATCTTAGTTTATTTATTCTGTAGTTTCAATTAATTTTAATAAGTGCATTTTACCTCTAGAGTACCAAGATCTTATAGTGCCCTGATTTACTTTAGTAATCTCCTCAATCTCTTGATAATCGTAGCCTTCAAATAAAATAAGAGACAAAACTATTCTATACTTATGGGGTAGTAAATTAATTGCATCTTTAATTTTTGCTACTTTTAAATGTATTTGGGTATCTGTAGGGTAATTATTATTATACCTATCTTCTTCTATAAATTCATTTATAAAAATTTCCTCCTTTACCTTATTTCTAATAAAATCTATAGATTTTCTAATACATACTTTCTTTAGCCATAGTGCTATATTTTCTATTTGGTCTTTTTGCTTATAATTAATATACGTAATAAAAGTAAGGTGCATAGCTTCTTCTGCATAAAAATTACTCTTAGTTATTCTTAAAGCTGTGTTATACAGGTTCTTAGAATATGTGTTATATAGAGTATCAATATCTAATTTATTCTTATCCATTAGTAAAGCTAAAGGCTATTGGTTTAATTATTTGTTTAATTATAACAAAAGTAATCTGTTTATTTTATCTTTCATTTATATGTCGTAGAAAATATATTATTGTTGCACTTTTTGTTTAAAAATTAAAAATAATAGCGTATATTTGTTAGGATAAGTTAGATATTAAATAACTTATTTAGTGCATAATTTCTAAAAACCTTAATAATTAATAGATTATGAATAATAATGCAGTGTTTAATTTTCAACTTCCAGTAAATGAGCCTATAAAAACTTATTTAGAAGGAAGCCCAGAGAGAGTAGCTTTAGATAATGAGCTTAAAAGACAAAGTTCAACTATAATTGATATACCTTTAATAATAGGTGGAAAAGAAGTAAGGACTGGTAATACTGGGGTTGTTGTTATGCCACATAATCATAAACACGTTTTAGCAACATATCATAAGGCTTCTGAGAAGGAGGTGCAAATGGCAATAGATTCAGCTATGCAAGCTCACCAACAGTGGAGTCAGATGGATTGGAGAGATAGAGCATCTGTAATGCTTAAGGCAGCGGATCTACTTGCTGGTAAATATCGTCCAATTATTAATGCAGCTACTATGCTTGGACAAAGTAAGAATATATTTCAAGCAGAGATAGACTCAGCATGTGAGTTAATAGATTTCTTAAGATATAATGTTGCTTTTGCATCTAAAATTTACTCTAATCAGCCTAAAAGTGCTCCAGGACAAATTAACTCATTAGAATACAGAGCATTAGAAGGGTTTATATTAGCGGTGAGTCCATTTAATTTTACATCAATTGCATCTAATTTAAATATGGCTCCAGCTATGATGGGTAATACAACTGTTTGGAAAACTTCTACAACGGCAATATTATCAAATTATTATTTAATGCAATTGTTTATAGAGGCTGGTCTTCCAGCAGGAGTAGTTAATTTCCTTTGTGGATCAGGTGCTCTTATTGGAAAGGTTTGTTTAAATTCTCCAGATTTTGGTGGAATACATTTTACAGGCTCTAGTGCAACATTCAACAATTTATGGAATCAAGTAGGAGTTAATTTATCTAAGTATAAAACTTTTCCGCGTTTAGTTGGAGAAACAGGAGGAAAGGATTTTATTTTTGTTCACCCTTCTGCTTGTTCAAAAGCCGTTGCTAATGCAGCTTTTTGTGGTGCATTTGAATATCAAGGACAGAAATGCTCTGCTGCTTCTAGAATGTATGTTCCAGAGTCGTTGTGGCCAGAGGTTTTAAAAGGAATACAAGAAAGAGCTTCTCAAGTTAAAATGGGAGATGTTATGGATGCAGATAATTTTATAAATGCAGTAATAGACCAAGCTTCTTTTGATAACATAGCATCTTATATAGATTATGCGAAAGCTTCTTCCAACGCAAAAATTGTAGTTGGGGGGAACTATGATAAATCTGTAGGTTATTTTGTAGAACCAACTGTAATTCAAACAACTGATCCTCATTTTAAATCTATGGAAGAAGAGATATTTGGCCCAGTTTTAACTGTTTATGTATATCCCGACAATAATTTAGAACAAGCACTTAAGTTATGTGATACCACTTCTCCTTATGGCTTAACAGGAGCTGTATTTGCTAGAGATAGGGAAGCCGTACAAAAAATGTCAGATATGCTAAGATATGCAGCAGGTAATTTTTATATAAATGATAAACCTACTGGGGCAGTAGTTGGAATGCAACCATTTGGAGGTTCTAGAGCATCTGGTACAAATGATAAGGCAGGGGCAGAGTTTAACCTATTAAGGTGGGTAACTCCAAGAACAATAAAAGAAACCTTAGTTAGCCCCACTTCTTTTAAATATTCCTATATGAAATAAAATGACAATAAAAGAACTACAAAAAGAGGCGTTTGTGCTTGATTCTCATTGCGATACGCCTCTTTCGCTTATGCTTTGCAGGGATTTAGGTAAGCGCAATACAGAGGGGCAATTTGATTATTATAGAATGAAGGAAGGTGGAGTTGATGCTTCATTCTTTGCAATCTATACTTCTAATTCATTAAGCGCAAACGAGGCTACTGTTAGGGCATTACGTTTGATTGCTGCAACGTATGATTCGATAGATAGAAATAGAGATAAAGTGTCATTAGCAAAATCCGTTAGGCAAGCTAGGGAACTAAAAGAGCAAGGTTTAGCTGCTATATTTTTGGGAATGGAAAATGGTTTGCCAATACAAACAGATTTATCTCTATTACGCTTATTCTATTCTTTGGGTGTTAGATATATGACTCTTACACATGCAGGAAATAATGATATATGCGATTCGTGTTCTTCTAAAGAGAAAAAATGGCATGGTCTAAGTCCATTTGGTGTAAAAGTTGTTGAGCAGATGAACAAGCTTGGGATGATAATAGATGTATCTCATATTTCTGATGAAGCATTTTATGATGTTCTTAAGTATTCTAAAGCTCCTATTGTGGCTACTCACTCTTGTTGTAGAGCTATATGTGATCATCCTAGAAATATGAGTGATCAAATGATAAAAGATTTAGCTGCTGCTGGAGGAGTAATACAGATTAATTTTTATCCTGTTTTCTTAAAGAAGGAATTTGGGGCTATTTATGCTCCCTATGATGATGTATTTGATGCTGCCGAACAGGTTCTAAAGCAAAAGCCATTAGATAGCGATGCTAAAAAGGCCTATCAAGATGCTTACGATAATATAATTGCATTGGATAGGCCATCATATAAAGATGTGGTTGACCACATAGAGCACGTAGTAAAGCTTGTTGGTGTTGAACATGTTGGTATAGGCTCAGATTTTGATGGCATATCTGCCGGGCCAAATGGATTAGAGGATGTGAGTAAAATTGAGATAATAACACAAGAGCTAAGAGATAGGGGATATTCTGATAAAAATATAAAATTAATATTAGGAGAAAATTTCCTTAGAG
>CAXYUL010000037.1:0-11396 GCA_964292095.1 uncultured Bacteroidales bacterium
TCCCCTGCCCTAATGCCCCTGTTCTTAAGTGTATGCACCTATATTCCCCTCCAACCCAAGAACCAACAACTAACTTTGGCGTTACGCCAACAAACCAAGCATCTGAGTGATTACTGCTAGTTCCTGTTTTACCCCCAAAATCTGTGTTATTTATTGCTCCTACATATCCCCACAAAGCCATAGAGGTTCCATCTGGTTCTGTCATTCCTCCCATAAGCATTTGCTGCATTAAAAAGGCAGAACGATATGGAATTGCTTTAACATCCTTAACTTTAGACTCATAAATTATATTACCATTTCTGTCCTCTATTTTTGTTACTAATACAGGATTGTGTGTTATTCCATCATTAACAACCGTACAATAAGAGTTTACAAGCTCTAATAAGTTTACATCAGATGCTCCTAAACTTAAAGAAGGAGTATTATCTAACTTAGATTTTATTCCCATAGCTTTTGCCGTTGCTATAACATTTGGGATGCCTAATTCTAAGCCTAACTTAACCGCAATACTGTTTGTACTTTGGGCAAAAGCTGCTTTTAATGGAATAGTATCGCCTGTAAAGTAACCATCCGAATTATGGGGTTGCCATTGAGCTGGTTTTCCATTTTTATCTGTTGTTGGAACACTAATATATGAATCCACTCTAGTATCACTTGGAGCTAAACCTTTATTCATAGCCTCTGTGTATACAAATAGCTTAAAAGTTGAGCCCGGCTGACGCATAGATGTAACTTTATCGTATTTCCATGTGCTAAAATCTATATCTCCAACCCATGCTTTTACAAAACCTGTCTGTGGCTCTATCGCTACAAAGCCAGTATGCATAAAGCGCATCATATACCTTATAGAATCCAGAGGACTTATGGTCGTAAAGTGGCCACCATCGTAATCAAAAAGTTTTACTTTCTTAGGCTTATTCATGTAATAATCTACAGAGTCTAAATTATTATTAAATCTTTCTTGTAAGTTCCTATAATATTCTGTGCGTTTGGCTATGTCTTCTATAAAATTTGCTATTGGTAAGTGGTTTTCATCTTGCCATGGCTCTTCTTTTCCCCAATGCCCATCAAAGTTCCGTTGCACAAGTTTCATATGTTTTTTAACTGCTTCTTGTGCGTATTCTTGCATTTTAGAATCTATAGTAGTATAAATCTTCAATCCATCGCAATAGAGGTCTATATTGTTAGCTTTTGCCCATTCTTTTAAAGAATTTGCCACCTCTTGCCTAAAATATTGTGCTTGTCCATCATAAGCTGTTTCTACCTTATATTTAAGCTTTATAGGGAGTTTCTTCAGAGAGTCTAATTCCTCCTTAGAAATGTGATTATGTGAATACAAATTTGAAAGAACAATATTGCGTCGGCGAAGGCTATTATCTGGATTTAATCTTGGGTTATAAAAAGAAGTTGCCTTTAGTAGGCCAACTAATATTGCAGATTGATCTGTTGTTAATTTGCTTGGACTTGTGTTAAAATATGTTTTTGCTGCTGTGTTTATTCCACTGGCATTACTACCAAAATCTACTGTATTTGCATACATAGTAAGAATTTGCTTTTTTGTATAGAACATTTCTATTTCTATAGCTAAAATCCACTCCTTACTTTTCATTATTAGAATCTTTAAACCCGGTACGTAACCTAGCAAGCCCGTAGAATATTGTGTTCTTACTCTAAACATGTTTTTAACCAATTGTTGAGTAATTGTAGATGCACCCCTAGCCTTTCCTAACATCATATCCTTAAGTGCTGCAAAAAGCCCCTGAACATCTATACCATGGTGATTATAAAAGCGCTCGTCTTCTGTACTAATAAGCGCATCAAAAAATATAGGATTTATTTGCTCCCACTCACATAGGGTTCTATTTTCATTAAAATATTTACCTATTTGAATTCCATCAGAACTATAAAGAATAGAAGCTTCATTGGTTTGAGGATTCATAATACTTCTAATAGAAGGGGATTTGCCAAAAAGCCAAAAAAGATTAATATTTACAGCAAATAAGTAAAAGATAAAACACACTAAAAAAGTGGCTATACATATGGCTAACTTTTTATACCATTTAGAATTTTTATATAAGCCTTTATACCAAGTTGTAAAGCTCTTAAAATAACTTAGGCTTAAATTAAATATTTGTTTTGCTCTTAGCAAGAGCTCCTCTTTTAAGAGTTTCATATATAATGATTAATAATGTGCAAAAGTAATAAATCTTATTAAAGAGTATGCTAAAATAAAAAAAATATGGTTACTCATTTTATCTGAGTAACCATATTTTTATATAATTATTTTAAATACAAACTATAAATAACTATATACTAATCTTTCTAATAGAATTTATATCTCTCGTCTTTTACTTTTGCTCCCTCAGACATTACAACAGGTAGCATTCTAGAAATGTACATAAATTCCTGTGCTTTTCTTTGTTTAGCATCATTTTCTGTATAGAATGTTCCTACCTCTTTTGCTTTAATAACAAAGTAGTAAACTCCAACCTCTCCAACTACTGGTCCAACTAATTCTCCCTCTTTTGCAGCTGAAATTGCTCCAATAAATTTAGGGTCTACTTGCTGCATATTCATAGAAGAAAAAGCTACACCTGTTTGTTGGCTAACTGTAGTATTTAACTTTTCAGCTATAGCTTCCAATGAGTTAGCACCTGCAGTTAAATTCTTTACATCTGCAGCCATTTTCTCTCCCTTCTTCTCAGATAATAAAAGATTCTTTATTTGAGGAGTCATATCGCTTAAAGAAGCTAAACCGTCTTCGTGTTTACCTGTTACAGCAACAACAAAGAAGTAATTATTATCAACTGTTATAATAGGAGAAACAGCACCTACTTTATTATCATTAACCCAACGAGTAATTTCTCTAGTATGCTCATAGTTTCCAAAAGTCTTTGCTCCTGGAGCTACTCTTTGAGCAGGATAACTGTTTATGTTTAGTTCTTTTAATGCAGCCCTAAATTTCTCAATATTTCCTTCACTCTTATTTACTAATTCATTTGCTTTTGCATAAAAATCTGAATAAGTAACCTTTCCTGCAACAGCTTCTTTTACTAGAAGAGGCATTTGTACTTTTCTTACTGGCTTAGTAATGTTATTAATTTTAACTAAATGTAAACCATAGTTAGTAGTAATCTTTAAAACATCACCCTTATTTGCACTAAAAATTGGTTCAAAGCCTGGTATAGAATATTGTTGAGTCATCCAACCTAACTCTCCAGGTGTTGGTGCATTAGGATTCTTATCTGCAGAATATTGAGCAGCTAATTCAGAAAAATTACCTCCATTCTTAATAACTGTCATAAGGCTATCTGCCATTTTCTCATTCCCTGCTTGTAAAAGAATATGTTGAACAAACACAGAGTCTGGCATGTTTTTAATATCTGTAATTCTGGCAGCAATATACGAATTATCCTTTCTAAATGAAGGTAAAACACTATTAACACTTCCTGTTTTAGCAAAATCTTCTAATTCTGGTGCTATACTAGCAAGTTCTCCTTCTTTAAAATAAATAGGGCTGTATGGTCTATCAGAGCTTCTTGTAATAAAATTCTTAACATTGGTAGTTGTTGCAAACTCAGCCTCTACTTTGTTCATGTCTTTTTGTGTTAAGGCTATATCATCATCAGATGGAACAACATCAAAAACAGCATACTCAAAATCTAAACTTTTTTGTTGTTTAAAGTTCTTTTTATTTTTTTCATAATAAGATTTAATTTCTGAGTTTGAAACGCTAATTGTTGTATCTGTCTCAAAACCAAAAGGTTTAACAACAAAATCCACATTATAAGTAGTATTATTCTCTGCTAGAGTTCTCTTCATCTCAATAGGATTAATAATATTACTTTTAGCTAAAAGAGAAGAATATTTAGTATAATATTGATCTTTAATAATATTATCCTCTAAGTATCTCCAATATATTTTTAGATTTCCGCTCTCATCGCTAGGAATTGCCTTTACAAACTGCACTAATTTAGCAGGATCAAAAGCTCCAGAAGCATCTTTAAAAGAAGATTCATTCTCCAACACAGGCGATATTGATTTACCTTGAGATAAATCTAATAACTCATCTTCACCTAGTGTTATACCAGCTTTTTGAGCTGTAGGAATTAAAACTAATTCTGCAATCTCATCTTGCCAAGCAGTATTATTTATCATGTCCTGAGTTTTATCATCAGATGAAGAAGAACCAGATGTTATTTGATAAATATTACTAAAATAATCCACTTTCTTCTGATAATCTTGATAAGAGATTCCTTTTCCTGCTATCTCTCCAACATCATACTTTGATGAAAAAACCGACACAGTGGATTGAAGTGTATCGGGATCGATGATAAATGATAATAACGCTATTCCTATTAGGAATGTAATAAACGTTCCCATCTTTACGCGTATGTTCTCTAAAACTGCCATTTTTTATAATTTTTATTCGTTTTTCTGCTTATATTTGATTGAGAACTGCGAAGATAGTAATTTTCTATGGAAAAAAACAAAAATATCTTTCGCAGCATCTTAAGTTATTCATCTATTACCTTTAAACTAACTGTTTCTATTCTTTTATTAGAAGTTTTATCAATGGTAAATAAGAATTTCCCTACCTTTAAAACCTCATTTTCCTGAGGAATATCTTCGTTATAAAAAATAATCAAACCTGCCAAAGTTTCATACCCTTCACTCTCGGGTAAATTAACACAAAATTTTCTATTTATTTCTTTAACCTCTAGCCTTGCAGAAAAAATAAACTCATTATCACTAATTTTCTTTTCTATAAACTCCTCCCTATCCAACTCATCAGATATTTCTCCAAATATCTGCTCTATTAAATCCTCCATGGTAACAATGCCACTTGTTCCACCATACTCATCCCGTACAACAGCCAAAGGCATTCTATTTTTTATTAGGTAAGCTAAAAGTTTCTGTGCACTCATTTGCTCGTTAAAGTAAGCGAGCTTTCTAACACACTCCTCCACTTTTTTAAGATTATTGCCAAAAAGGCTCTTTGAGTGCGCATATCCAATTATATTATCAATATTTTCCCGATAAATTATTATTCTCGAATATCCCGATTCTACAAAAAGCGCTAATAATGCATCTATACTTTCATTAATCTCTAAAGAAACTATTTCTGTTCTTGGAATCATACACTCTTTAATTTTAACTTGAGAAAAATGCAGAGCATTCTGAAAGATTGTAATTTCTTGCAAATGCTCATCTTCTTGCTCCTCTGCTCCACCTAACTCACAAGAAAGGTTGAGTAAATCGCTTTTGTCAAATAAATGAGTATCTATAGATTCACTCTTATTTAATCCTGTACATTTAATAATTAGTAAAGATAAAGATTGCGTAATAAAAGTTAAAGGGTAAAGTAGATAATAAAAAAATAATGTAAGCCAATAAAACGTTGAAAACACGCTATTTGGATTTGATTTACCAAATATTTTAGGTAAAAACTCTGCCGTCACAAGTACTATCAGAGTTGCAGTAATTGTTTCTATTGCAAGAACAGCCCCTAAAGACGAACTTATATGGTTTGCAATAATAGGATTTAAAATTTTTGCTATTGATATACCATAAATTACAAGAGACACATTATTTCCCATTAATAAAGTAGAAATAAGATACTCTGGTTTAGCTATAAATTTACTCATTGCCAGAGCATACTTTTTTCCCTCTTTTCTATCTAACTCTATCTTTAGCTTATTACTAGAAAAAAAAGCTATTTCGTAAGCAGAAAAAAAAGCAGAAAAAATAAGTGCTAGGAGCGTAATTACTATATTGGTCATATAAGGGTATTTATAATTCCGCTATTTCTTTTTTAATAATAGTGGGCCAATAAAATTAACAGTATCTATGTAAGGCAATTTTGTAGAATCATTCTCTACAATTCCAAAGCTATCAAATGGTTTAATAATAATTGCATTTCTTGCCATTTCATCACTCTCCATTCCAAATCCTTGCATAAATCCTTGTGGAGAATACAGCTTAACAAAGGTGTGAGTATAAATTTTTTGGTTAACTCTGTCCCAATACAAAGTATCAGTTTCCATTCTCTCACCTTTAATAAAATTTTTAACTAAAACATCACCAAAAGCTTCCCAGTTTTCATTGTTTTTATATTTTGTGTGCTTTGCTATATTAGACCTTATATGTGTTTCTAATTCCCCTTCTTTATTATAAGCATAAACATCAAAGCCCTTTGGAAAAAGCTCGTATGAACTAGAATCGTTCTCAAACCTTTGCATAAGCTTTGCTTCCATCCTCATTTGAAGTACGCCATTTGATGTTTGAACGGCCGCCATATTATCTATAACTTGTCGGGGAAGTTTATTTAAATCTAAACTCTCCTCTTCTATTTTCTTATTTCCACAAGATGCAACAAAGGTAGCAATTAGAAAACCAATTGCTACCAAAGTTATTTTATCTAGATTTCTTAGAAAACAAATAGGATGTTTTTTTAACATCATAAATTATTTAATTGTTCTAACAGTTGTTGTTGCACTCATTCCTCCACAAGAAACTGTGTATGAAGAACCTTCTATAATATCATACATAAAAGCCTCTTCTACTTTTGGGAAGTATTGTCTGTATCCAGAAATTAATTTATCTGCCTCTTGCGCCATAGTAGGATCTTGCGCTTTTGCTTTTACTAAGTAATCTACTGCTACCCAATACTTTGCTCTGCTCTCAATTTCGTTTCCGCCGCACCTTTGATTAGCCCAAATAGTAGCTATTAAAAAGTTTGCTTTTGCTGATAATGCAGAATTTTTCTCTGCTGCCTCTTTTGCCCAAGCATATGCTTTTGCAGATGAACCTTGATTCTTAAAAGTATATGTAGCCAACTCTAATAACATCTCAGAATCTTTAATATTATCAGACTCGGGGCTATCAATTGCCTCGTGAAGAAATTTGATAGCTTTCTCATTATCATCTTTAGAAGCATATAATTTATATAAGAAATATGCACTATTGTACGATGGCTCTAATGTATGTAAAGATACAACAGATTTTAAGAATAAATCTGTTTGAAGACACTCTGCATCAGAAAGAACTTTTACTATTGTTTTTACAACATCTTTATCCTCTTTATTAGCCTCATATCTAGGTGTAAACACTGCTACAAGATTATCGCAAGTTGCAACACCACTTGTAATAAAGAAATTCTCAAAAGCTAATTGAGCAGCTTTGTTATTATCAGAAGGGTCGCCTGCTAAAATTGCTTCAACAGATTGGGCGTATTTTGCATAGATAGAAAGGACTTCGTCTGCACTCATCTGTTTAGCTTGGTATAAATTTTTTGCTTTATCCATTATAGAAACAAGAATAGAAATATTTGTATTATCTCCTCCCATCTCTGCAACATCTAATAATACATCAAGAACTTTTTTATCCTCACCTTTTAATAAAGTAAGCATATCAAAAGCTTTATTCTCTTTTGCTTTGTAAGCATATTTAGGATAATATTGAGCTCTAAGATCATGAATTAATAAGATAGAGTCTACGTATTTTGCTCTCTCTGGAGAATTAGCTGGATACTTATCCATTAAGAATCTTAATATTTTTTGTCCATCTATTAGCATTTGCTGACTAGCTGTTGGAGGGCAACTCTTAATAGCTTTTTGCCAAAGTGGAGCAGCTTCTTTTAAATTCCCTTGTTTAAAATTATCCCTATAAAAATTCAGATAATTAACGCAATTTGCACTATCTTTACCAAACTTCCCTTGCCCAAAAGATGAAGAAGCTACTAGCGAAAAGACAATAACTGTAATTAAAAAGCGCATTTTTTTCATAAATGTAATGATTTTAAGTATTATTTTTTATGTTATTTTATTGGTACCTATGTTTTACAAACCATATATCATGTAGGCTAATATTTATTAGGAATTTAATGTACCTCTCTCTAACTAACTGATTCTGTAAAGAGCCCCTTTGCCCAAAATCAACTGCTAGGTTAATAGCATTATACCATTTGTATATAGGTAAAGACATTCCTAAAGTAACACCAAAAGAATTAACCTGCTTATTATTTATCTTTAAATAACTTTCTTCGTAATATAAGCCAGCCCTATATGTTACTCTTTTCATATAATATCTAATATCATATTTATTTGGGATATACTCAAAGCCAAGATTAAAATTATCTGCTGCCATTGGGCTAAAGTTTACTCCAATAACATCTAATAATTTAGAATTGCTCCAATCTTGTCTCATATAATCAAAACCTAACATCCATTTATCTTTCTTTTTAAAAGAAACTCCCAACCCTATCTCGCCTGGAATATTCATCTGCGGATTATTATAAACATCATAAACAATAGTATCTTTATATGAGCCTTGTGAAGCTATAGAAAATCTTGTTAAATCGCCTTTTAGATTAGATTTAAATCTATAAGTTGCTCCCACTGTAAGGTCTAGGTTTTTCCCTATTTTGGTAAAGTATTGTAGGCCTAATTTCCCAGAATGAGCAGAAACACCATAATCCCAGCCATTGTTTAGATTTCTTAATGTTGCATCTGTATTAAATAAAATATTACTATATTTATTCATTGCACCAAAATAATAAATATATTCTGCCCCCAATGAGAATTTTTTAAACAGATTAAATGCTGCTCCAACAAAGAATTGATTTATACTTCCCTCTCCATATTTTTGATATTTAATATCACCATATTTTGCTACTAATGCATTGTCGGTTTCTGTAGATTCAAATTTGTATCCTATGTTACTAAATGGTGTTATTCCCACAATTAATGCAGATTTTTTGTAAATAGGTGCAGTAAAAATAACATTTTGTAAATTAAATGTGTTATATGCAGATTTTACTTTTCCGTCCGAGTTATAATAATTCTTTTGATTAATTCCCATATCCAACATAAAAGATAGAGTATCACGTTCTGTGATTGAGGCTGGATTTATATAATTTATAAATCTATTATCTCTAACTCCTATTCCTATTCCTCCCATTCCTCTATTTACAGCAGTCCCCTGCTTTATAATATCTCCTATTCCAAATAATGAATATGGCGTATAGGTTCCTAATGCGTCTGTTGTTTGCGCCTTTAAACCAAGAGCACAAAAAAGAGATAAGACTAAAACAAAAGTTCTTTTAATAATTTTTACAATCTGCATAATAATTGGCAATTTGACCCAAACCTATTAATACTAAATTTGGGATCACAAAAATGGTATTTTTTAATTTTTCAGCGAAATAATAGGAATCTCCTCCCGTAAATATCACTTTTCTAGCTGGATTATTTTTTATATAACCCTCTACTTCAAATATTAGGCCTAAAACAACACCCGCTGTCATTGCCCCTGAGGTACTTACCCCTATCTTTTCAAACTCTTTGTTTCGAGTAATAAGTGGAAGTCTTTTAGTAAATGTGTTAAGTGCTTTAAGTCTTGTTTGAAGACCTAAAGAAATATTTCCTCCTGCATAAAATCCTTCTTTATCTATAAAATCTATCGTTAGTGCTGTTCCAAAATCAAATTTTAGACAATCTTCGTTGGGAAATAACATAGAAACCGCTAATGCTCCAGCTAATCTATCTCCGCCCAATCCTGTTGGGCAAAATGCATAAGTTAATGTTTTTGGTAGCCTTGTATGCTCGTTTAAAACAACTAATTCTCTGCATTTTAAATTAAGTAAGTTTTCTATTTTTGCGTTTTCTTCTCTAACATTAGAAAAAACTATTACATCAATTTTTTCTTCTCCAAACTTTTCTTTCCACTGTATATCTAAAAAATTTAAAAATTGTTCTAAATCTTCCCCTGTATCTTTATACACACAAACCAGCTCCCCATTACTATGAAAAGCCGCTTTACAATTAGAGTTACCTAGGTCTATTAATAAATTTGCCACAATAATTTTTGTTCAAGGGCACAAATATAATAATTATATTAATTTAAACATATAAAATAAAGTTTATAAACTTCATTTTATATCATTTAAACCATTATCATTGCTTACCTAAAGTATGTATTCTCTAAAATTTATGCTAATCATTTTTATATTCTAATCAACTATTATGTTTTTTAAAACTGTATAAGCATCTTCTACATTATAAATATTTTCTACTCTTAGTACTAATTTGTTGTTTTGTTCTTTTACTCTAAATTTTTGTCCTTTACTATTTATTTAATTTAAAATTGAAGAGAATATTGTTGTACTATAGTATGGTGAGCTTTGGTTGTGAACAAAATATGCTAGCATAATATTATTCTTTAATACTATCTTTTCAAAACCTAATTTAATTGCTTCTCTCCTTAATCTCACAACATAGGTAAGTTGCAATAATTGCTCTGGAAGTGCACCAAATCTATCTTTTAATTCTGCTATAAATCTCTCTAAATGTTCTTCTTTTACTATCCCGTCTAGCTCTTTGTATAAACGTATTTTTTCTGATGTTTGATTAATATATGTATCGGGAATAAGAATTTCTAAATCTGTATCTATTGTACAATCTGTTATAAATTGTTCTAATGGTTTGTTTTTTTCTATTACCTGAAGGTACTCCTGTTCGTTTTGCTCTCCTCTTATAAAGTCCTTTTTCTCAATTTTTCTTAAGCCACTTCCTTTTTGTACTTTTATATTTTCTTGCTCACAAAGAATAATTTGCTCTTGCTTAATCTCCATAAATGCTTCTGCTAGGATTCTTTGATAGGTTTCAAATCCCATATCAGCAATAAAGCCGCTTTGCTCCCCTCCTAATAGATTTCCTGCTCCTCTAATATCCAAATCTTGCATTGCTATGTTAAAGCCGCTTCCTAAATCAGAGAAAGCTTCTATAGCCCTTAAACGTCGGCGAGCATCGTCAGAAATACTAATCATTGGCGGAACTATTAAATAACAAAAAGCTTTTTGGTTAGAACGTCCAACTCTTCCCCTTAGTTGATGTAAATCGCTTAAACCAAAGTTTTGTGCTTGGTTTATTATTATAGTATTAGCATTTGGAATATCTATACCATTTTCTACTATTGTTGTTGCTAAAAGAACATCATAGTCGCCTGCCATAAAATCTAGTATTTTTTCTTCTAGTTCTTTTGGGTCCATTTGCCCATGGCCAACTACTGTTTTAATGCCAGGGCATATACGTTGAATTATATTTTCTACTGCTAAAATATCTTCTACTTTATTGTGCACAAAATAAACCTGCCCTCCCCTCTCCACTTCGTTAGTAATTATGTCTTTTATAAGATCTTGATTAAAATCTATAATTTCTGTTTGGATAGGTAATCTATTTGGTGGTGGTGTATTTATAATAGATAAATCTCGCGCACCTAAAAGCGAAAATTGAAGTGTACGTGGAATTGGCGTGGCTGTGAGGGTAAGTGTATCTACGGATAGTTTTAGTTGTTTAAGCCGTTCTTTGGCTGCTACTCCAAATTTTTGCTCCTCA
>CAXYUL010000038.1:0-11377 GCA_964292095.1 uncultured Bacteroidales bacterium
CTATAAGCACTATGGCATATAGTTTGCAGCTAATTTTTGCCCATGTAACATGGAAACCTAAATAGTTTATTTAGTTTTTTTGAAAAACAAAATAATTAATAATGCGTTATAATATTAAAATAAATAATAATTAAATATTTAAATTATGAATCTAAAACACAGCTTAGTTGTGCTCTGTGCGGCATTAAGCATTTACTCGTGTAAAAATCAGGTTATAAAACCAAAGCCTATTAGGCCTGTTAAAATTGCAGACGTAGTATCTTTTAGTATTACATCCAATAAATTTAGCGCAATTGTTACTCCAGAAGAATTTAGTAATTTGGCATTTAAAATGTCGGGACCATTAGTTGCTGTTAATGTTCAAGAAGGAGAAGTTGTTACAAAGGGTCAGATATTTGCAAAATTAGACCCAAGAGATTATCAATTAGCCTACGATGCTAAAAAAGCTTCGTACATTACAGCTAAGGCGCAATTAGATAGAGCTAAAAAGCTTTTGTCTAAACAGGCAATTTCTACTCAAGAGTATGAGAGTATTAGAGCAAATGAAGTTAATGCTTTAGCTGCATATACAAATGCTAAGCAAACATTAGATCAAACCATAATTAGAGCTCCATTCAATGGTTTTATTCAACAAAAATTTGTTGAGAATTATCAAGAATTAAGACCAGGAGATAAGGTTGTATGTCTTATTAACCCCGATAAATTGCAAGTTGAAGCTACCTTGCCAGAAAATGCATTAGATTATATTACAAAGAATCCCCAATTATATGTTGAATTTGATGCCTATAAAGGAGTTAAATTTAAGGCTAAAGTAAAAGAATATGTTCAGGCTTCGCCCGATGGATCTGGCCTTCCTATTTATGTTAAGATAATAGATCCTAAATTTAATTTAAAAGACTATAAGGTTGCAGTTGGATTTTCTTGTTCTGTAGAATTAGTAATAAAAGATACTAAATTTACAGATTATACAATTATCCCACTTACATCTGTAGTAGATGATCCAAAAACATCTGATAAATATGTATATGTATACGATAGTCAAACAAAAAAAGTTAGTAGAAGGGATATACTAGGCGGAGAGATAATTAATAAAAACCAAGTGGTTGTATTAGAGGGTCTTACCCCTGGAGAAAAAGTTATCAGTGCTGGTGCAACTAGAATTTCTGATGGTGAGGAGGTTAAATTAATAAAAGAATAAACAAATGAATATACCAAAATATGCTTTAGACAATAAGAAAGTAGTATTTTTTATACTCGCATTAATGCTATTGGGTGGAATTTGGTCTTTCTTTAAATTACCTAAAAAGGAGGACTCTCCATTTCAAATTAAAGTAGCAGTCTTAATAACTCAGTACCCAGGAGCTAGTCCAAAAGAAGTAGAAGAGTTAATAACAGAGCCTATAGAAAGAGAGATTCAATCTATGAGTGAGGTTAAAAATGTTAAATCAGATTCCCGATACGGAATGTCCAAGATTCAAATAGAGCTTCTACCAACTATTGAGCCTAGCAGGATGCCTTTAAAATGGGATGAATTAAGGAGAAAGGTTGCAAATATTCAATCAAGATTGCCTCAGGGAGCATCATCTATAACAGTGAGCGATGATTTTGGAGATGTATATGGTATTTACTATGCCATAACAATGGACGATGGATTCTCTTATAGCGATTTAAGAAATGTAGCTCAAGAAATAAAAACAGAACTTACTCCAATAGTGGGTGTACAAAAAGTACAGCTATACGGAGAGCAAACAGAGGTAGTAAATATTTATTTTGATATTCCAACTATGGCAAATTTGGGACTAGACCCAAACTCTGTAATGGGAATAATGAAATCTCAGAACTTACTTGTAAATTCTGGAGAAGTAAATGCTGGTTCTATTCAAGTAAAATTAAATGTTGATGGTACTTATAAAGATTTAGATGATATAAGAAACCAGATTATTTTGTCTAAAACAGGCAGAGAAGTGAGAATAGGAGATATAGCCAAAGTAGAAAGGGCATATATGGATCCTCCATCCACTTTAATGAGGGTAGATGGGAAGCGCGCAATAGGTATAGGTGTGGCAACAGGCGCCAAAGATGACGTTGTGGCAGTTGGTGATAAAGTTCAAGAGTGCTTAGAGAATTTTGAGGGGAAATTACCTATTGGTATGGAGATAAAAACTCTATATCCAGAGAATGTAATTGCAAGAGAGGCCAACAATGGTTTTGTAGTTAATTTGTTAGAATCATTATTTATAGTTATAGCCATTATTTTCTTAGTTATGGGTTCTAGAGCGGGTATACTTATAGGAAGTTCTTTGCTTTTTTCTGTGGGTGGAACCTTATTAATAATGATGGTAATGGATGTGGGCTTAAATAGAACATCTTTGGCTGCTTTTATTATTGCTATGGGTATGTTGGTTGATAACGCTATTGTTGTAACGGATAATGCCCAGATTGGAATTCTTAGGGGAATGAGTAGGCGTAAAGCATTAATTGATGGGGCCATTACTCCGCAGTGGGGATTACTAGGAGCAACCTTTATTGCTGTATGCTCGTTTTTACCATTATTTTTAGCACCTGCTTCTGTGGCAGAAATAGTTAAACCTTTATTTGTTGTACTTGCAATATCTTTAGGTTTAAGTTGGATATTGGCGCTAAGTCAGACCCCTGTTTTTGGTGATTTTATATTAAAAGAGAATAGCGGTAATGCTGTAGCTGATCCTTATGATAAAAAATTCTATCATAAATTTGAGATTTTTCTAGAAAAACTAATAAAGAGGAGATATATTACTCTTAGTTCAGTTGTCTTGTTTTTGTTCTTTTCTCTATGGGTAATGGGCATGATGCCTCAGAGTTTTTTCCCATCTATGGATAAGCCGTATATGAGATCTGATCTTATTTTTCCTGATGGGTATTCTATTAGAGATGTAGAAAAGAACATTATAAAGATAGAGGAACATTTAGCTAAGGATGAGAGAATCAAATCTTATTCTGTTACTATGGGAGGTTCTCCTATTAGGTATTATTTAGCTAGTGCTTCGTTTGGACCTCTTCCTAATTATGCTAATGTGCTTGTAGAAACAGTAGATTCTAAATATTCTGCAGATGTAGAAGAAGACTTCTATAATTATATGTTTGATAATTTTTCCAACGTAATTACTCGCTCTAGTTTGTTTATGCTGTCGCCTGTTCCAGAGGCAAAGATAGAAATTGGATTTATCGGGAATAATATTGATACCTTAACTGCTCTTACCCAAAAAGCTATGGATATAGCTAGGAAAAATAATATGGTTACAGATGTTAGAAATAGCTGGGGAGCTAGAATTCCTGTGATGAGTCCATTATATTCGCAGGAAAAGGGATTAAGATTAGGAATTACACGTCAGCAATTTGCTTACGCTCTAAAAGCGGCTACCACAGGTATCCCATTAGGTGAGTATAGAGAGGGGGATGTTATAATGCCTATCTTATTAAAGGATTCTAATATAGATTCTTTGAGCGCAAATGATATAAGAACTCTTCCTGTATTTAGTTCTAAGGGCTTGGCGGTATCGGTAGATCAGGTTTCTAGCAATTATGTGGCAGATTATGATTATGGCTTAATTAAACGTTATAATAGGCAAAAGGTAATGATGATGCAGTGTGAGCCTCGTAGGGGGTTGAATCAAATTGCAGCATTTAAGAATATTTATGCTCAGATTAAAGATAGTATAGCAATACCGCAAGGCTATCAGTTGAAGTATTTTGGAGATCAAGACCAACAGGACGAGAGTAATGCGGCATTAGCCAAGAATATGCCACTTACATTTTTCTTAATGTATTTTGTGCTTTTACTTCTTTTCCCTAAAGCTTATAAAAAACCATTTGTTATTATGGCTATGTTGCCCCTTATTGTTATAGGTGTGGTGTGGGGCCTTATAATTTTTGGTAAATCTTTAGATTTTTTTGCAACACTTGGTCTGTTAGGCCTTATAGGAATGAATATTAAGAATGCAATTGTTCTGGTAGATCAGATTGGCTATGAGCAGGAAAATGGATTGCCTCCATTAAAGGCGGTTATAGAGGCTACTAAGACAAGGATTGTTCCAGTTACTATGGCCTCTGGTACTACTATCTTAGGTATGTTGCCATTGTTGTTTGATGCAATGTTTGCTGGTATGGCTGCAACTATTATGGGAGGCTTGTTAATGGCTACTATTTTAACAATTTTTGTATTGCCTGTAACGTATTGCATTTTCTTTAAAATTAAATCTACAAACTAGATAATATGAAACAGTATATAAATTATTTTAACAGTAATATACCTAAATTAATTATAGTGTTTGCTTTTGGGCTATTAGCATTTTCTGCTAATGCCCAAACAGCAGATACAACTTTTATAGATTATAAATCTTATAGGGATAGGGTACTTTCTTATAGTAAAGACATTTTAAAAAGTGAGCAAAATAAGAAATCTATAGAATCTGCTCTTAAATATGCTAAAACAGCATATTTGCCACGTCTAGATTTTAGCGGATCTGCTCAGTATAGAATAAATGATTACGATATAAGTTTTGGACAAATGAATTTAGCTATGCCACACGAAAACTATTCTCTTCAGGCTCAGCTTTCTCAGGTAATATATAATGGTGGTCAAATAAATAACTCTGTTAAGGCGGCCAAAATACAAGATAGTATAGCCACAGGGTCTATAGACCTTACTTTGCAAAATATATCTTATGCAGCTCAGCTTAATTATTGGAATGCCGTAGCTACTAGAGCTATGGATATGTCTATGAAGGAGTATGTTAGCATAGTTAATTCTTTAGTTGAAGTCTTAAGAACTAGATTTAAAGATGGCTTAATTGCAAAAACAGATTATTTGCAAGCTCTTTCTAGATTAAAAGAGGCAGAAATGTCTGCAAGCGAAACTAGTAAGGCTTATCAACTTTCTCTGCAAAACCTAAATATTATGATAGGCCAAGACCCAATGACTCCAATTTCTCCTCTAGATTCTATAAGCTTTACATTAGAGGCTTTAGAATATATGACAGTAGATGAGGCTCTTATGCAAAGGCCAGATTATAGAATATCTCAATTAACTTTAGATTATCAAAAAAGGCAGCTTAAAATTATTCAAAGTAGCTTTAACCCACAACTTTCTGTGGGAATGCAACAATCTTGGGGAACGCAAATGCTTAACTTTGATGGAAGCACAAAATTTATTACAACTGCATTTGCTTCGTTAAAAGTTCCTATATTTGCATGGGGAGCTAGATATAAAAAATCTAATTCTCAAAAAGCAATAATTAACTCGGCGGAACTAGACAGACAAGCAACATTAGATAATATTTCTAAAGAGGTGGCCTCTTCTTGGACCGAGTATGTAGAGAACACAAATCAAATAAAGCTTGCTAAACACGCAACTATAATATCTAAAGAGAGTATGAATCTTAATACCTTTAGTTATACAGAGGGGCGTTTAACAATCTTAGATGTTTTATCTTCTCAGCTTACTTGGATTCAATCTCAAACGAAATATATTCAATGTCTATTGCAACAAAAGGTTTCGCGTGCAGCTTACCTTAAAGCAATAGGCAGTTATGATAAGAATTAGGACAAGAGTTCACGATAAGTTTTCTTTGGAGTTTAAATTATGGCTTCAAACATCGGCGCAAGCTAATGGCAAAGGTCTTAAAGATAATAAATTTCTTGTAGAGAGCTGGATGTTTATTCCTTCTTCTCTTGATATTAATGCTCTTAGCTACTCTAGGGAAACTTTCTACTCAGATATTAAAACTTATTATAGAACAATTACGCCAGTATATAAATTGGGGGATCTTGCCTTAGCCGGCGAGTATTCCCCTTTGGAATTTTTACAAACAGCAGTTTTTAATGTTGCTAATCTTCCCGACAAAATAAATATCCAAGAGTACGACTATCATATTAAGATGTTCTGTGCAATCTTTAAAAGTGCTCTGAGGGAGGAGTATAATACTTTAAAACTTAGCTATGAGAAAAAGAAGAAGCAAGTTAAACAAGAAGAGCTTAAGCTCACTGTAGATTCTACATTGGAACTTATCAAAGATGTGTGTGATGAGGAGATCAACGCAGAGATAGATAGCTTTATTGCTAAAACTTACTCTGTTATTAATAATTATGATAAATTGTCGGGAAGAATAAAAGGAAAAGTAGATGATAAATTGTACGCCTTATTTAATTATGGTAATGAGTTTATTATTAACTTAAGTGAGTTTTATTTTTTTAAACTGTATCATAATTTTAAGGGAAGTGAGAAAAAAATAAAAACACTTAAAGAAATTGAGGCCTTTAAGCTTAAGAGAGGTTATGGCGTTTTAAAAAAACAAGATGACGTTGCCAATAGTAGGTTACTTTATAAGTGGAGTGTACTAAAAAAACTTGTAGAGAGCGATTTGTTCTTAGGTGTAGATAAAAGAAAAAATGGGGTTGTTACAGAACAAGTTTATTATAGCTTAGCTGCAGGCTTGTCTATGATATTTGCCACTATTGTATCGTTCTCGTTTCAACAGAAATATGGAAACTTTACAGTTCCATTCTTTATTGCCCTAGTTATTAGCTATATGTTAAAGGATAGAATAAAGGATTTAATGAGGTATGCATTTGCTAATAATAGACGAATTAATTATTTTGACCACAAAACAACTCTTACTGTAAAAGAGACTTTAATTGGGGTTAGTAGGGAGGGGGTAGATTTTGTTCCTTTACAAAAAGTGCCTAAGGAGATAAGGGATCTAAGAGATACAGGAGCTATTGTTGAGCTTGATACCTCTCTTAGACAAGAGAATATTATTTTCTATAGAACTCAAACAAATCTTATGGTTGAACCTTTAGATAATATTTCTGAATATGATATTTTGGGAGTTAACCAAATTATTGTTCTTAATTTAATTTCTTTAATTAAAAAGATGGATGATCCAGCCTTCCCTTTTTCTGCATTAGAAGGCAATCAAATATTTGATATAAAAGTAGATAAGGTCTACTATATTAATTTAGTCTTAAGGCTTAGCTCCTTTGGAGAAAGCTATTTAAAACACTATAGGGTGGCTTTAAGTAGAGCAGGAGTTAGCGATTTCTATGAATGGAAATAAAATAAAAAAAACTTCTAGGTGTATGCAGTATTTGTAGAAGTGTACGTTTACATAGCGTATAATTTACAAATAAATGAGGCAGCACATGAATAATCATTCTGTAGTTATTAATTATTCTCTTCCAAACAAAGTTCATTTGTTATGGAGAAGTATCAAGCGTAGACCAGCTTGATATTGCTTCTTATCTAAAAAATTAACCCAAATATAGTATAATACATTTACACGGCAATATTGTGTTGTCGGTATAAAAAATAATCTTTTTATAAACCTATAAATTAACTTTTTAATGAATAGAATAAAGTTTTTTATTACAATTCTGTTATTGAGCCTTCCTCTTTTAACTTTTGCACAAAAAAGAGACATAACCGTAAAAGGTAAAGTGGTTGATGCTGCAGAAAAATATCCAATGGTTGGAGCTGCAGTGCAAATTAAGGGCTCTCCCACAGATGGAGTTGCCGTTGATATTGACGGATTTTACACAATTAAGGCTGCTGCCAATGATGTGTTAGTGTTTTCTTATATTAATTTTAAAACAGAAGAAATACCTGTAAACGGAAGAAGTGAGATTAATGTAGAAATGATAGAGGATGCAATAATGTTAGAGCAAACAATTGTTATTGGTTACGGTACTGCAAAAAAAATTAGTTCGGTTGTTGGTTCTGCCTCCACTGTAAAGGCAGCTGCAATAGCAAATAGACCTTCTGCTAATGTTGGAGATGCATTACAAGGTCAGGTTTCTGGTTTACAAGTTTTTAGTTCTACAGGTGAGCCTATGTCTAATGTAAATATGCGTATTAGAGGTGTTAATTCAATTAGTGCATCAAATAGCCCATTATTTATTTTAGATGGTAGCCCAGTATCTGCATCTGTATTTACATCTTTAACCCCAAGTGATATAGAAAATATTTCTGTATTAAAAGACGCTTCATCTACAGCTATATACGGCTCACGTGCGGCTAATGGAGTTATCTTTGTTACAACTAAAAAAGGTAAACAAGGAGAAAAACCTGTTATTCAAGTTAGAGGTCAATATGGTGTATCTAATATGGTAAGCCGTAATGTTAAACTTATGGATACAGAACAATGGTTTACATTTAATAAAATAGTAGATCCTAATTTCTTAAGTGATGCTCCTGGTAATGATATGCCAGAGCGTTATGCATTTGCAAAACAATACAATATTAATACAGACTGGAGAGATGTGTTCTTTGAAAAGAATGCGCCAGTATGGAGTTCCGATATAAGTATCTCTGGGGCAACAGAAAAAACAGATTATTTTATTTCTGGTTCTTGCCATGGATATCGCCATACGAGTATTATAAAGATGATAATGGTAATACAATTTTTACTAAAAACGAAAGAAATTACTATTCAGAGATAAATAGATACAATCCAAAATATCTATTAGAGATTCAGCCAAGAACCAATACTAATATCCGTTTAAACGGAACTACATATCAAGAACTAAACCCTTTAGAAGGATTAGTAATTAGAGCTGCTCAAGCTATAGAGGCTTACGATTATAGACAAACAGGACATGCTCTTCCTGTAGAGGATTGGCCTTTCCCAAGTGAGCCAAGTGCAACAGAAAACTTTCAAAGATACTATCAATTTACATCTACAAATACAGCAGAGTATAAATTTACTATAGCTAACCTTAATAATTTTAGCGCATTATTAGGACAAGAGGCAATTATAAATAGTAATACTGGATTTACGGCTGCTTCTTATGGGCAAACAGACACTAGACTTCCAAATGTAAATAATGGAACAACAGCCAAAATGCCAGAATGGGCAAAATCGGATATAGTATTTAACTCTTATTTTGCTAGATTATCCTATGATTATTCAGATAAATATTTTGTAGATGCTTCTTATAGAATAGATGGATCTTCTCTTTTTGGATCTAACAAAAGATATGCAGGGTTCTATTCTATTGGAGCTATGTGGAATATGAAACACGAGAAATTCTTAAAAAATGTTAGCTGGTTAACAGATCTTAAATTAAAAGCAAGTTACGGAACAACAGGTAACTCTGGTATTACTAACTATTTAGCATATAATACAATAGAAGACGGTGGAATATATAATGGTAATCCATCTTTAACACCTAGTGGAGTTGCTAACAAAGATTTATCATGGGAGGTTATTTATAACTTTAACGTAGGTGTACAAGGTAGAATTTTTGATAGATTATCATTTAACATAGAGTTTTACAACAAGAAATCTAAAGATATGTTAATGTATCTCCCTTTCTCTCTTACAACAGGTGTTGCTGGTGGTTTTACAAATGTAGGAGATATGTTTAATAGAGGAGTGGATATAGAGTTAAACGCAGATTTGTACAGAACTAAAGATTGGTATGTTAATGTGTCAGCTACATTTAACTACAACTATAACGAAATTACAAGACTATTTGGTAACAGAGACGAGTACACCGTTCCAAATACAGGAGTAAAATACCAAGTAGGTAAACCAGTTAACGAATTTTACTATGTAATTTCTGCTGGAGTAGATCCAAGAGACGGTTATCAAATGTGGTACGATAATAATGGTAACCTAACAAAGAAATTCTCTGAGAACTATGCTCAATTTACTGGCAAGCAACAAATTGCACCTTTTGCAGGTGGTCTACAATTAAATGCAGCATGGAAAGGCCTCTCTCTAGCGGCAGACTTTTCTTGGGTAGCTGGAAAATGGACAACAAATAACGACCGTTATTTCTTAACTAATCCTCAATTCTTAAAAGGAGCAAATGGTTCTGTAGACTTATTAAACATTTGGACAACTCCAAATCAAGAAACTGATATCCCTAGAGTAGAGAGTGAGCGTCATTTTGATACATCTTTACTAGAAAACTCATCATTTATTCGTCTAAAGAATTTGCAGTTATCTTATAATCTTCCCGACAAATGGATGAAGTCAACAAAAGCTTTCCAAAGTGTAAAAATATACGGAGTAGCAAGAAACTTATTTACAATAACTAAATATACTGGTTACGATCCAGAGGCAGACACTAATACTCAAATGGGAGTGTACCCTAACTCTAAGCAGTTTACTTTTGGTATTGAATTAACATTTTAATATTGCATAATAATAACATGAGAAAAATATTATCATTACTTATAATATCTGCATTTGCTTTTGCATCATGCAATATGGATAAGAAACCTTATTCTATAGATCCAGATGGTGTGTATAATTTAACTGATGCAAAAAAGTTAAACAATTACACATATAAAATACTTCTTACTTATGGAAGTGGCGGATCTGTTTATATTCCAGAAATTCAGGCTGATGGCTTTCATGCAACATCAAGCTATGGTAATAACGGTGGTGAGATTTATAGATGGAGTATAAACTCTACAACAAAAGAGGCAGAGAGCCAATGGGCTGCTTTTTACCAACAGACAGCACATTCAAATTATGTGCTACACGTAGCCTATACAATAGATAATTCTAAATTTACAGCTGCTAGTTTAGACACCTTAGCAAATATAAAATCAGATAATTATTTTGCAAGAGCTTACGCTTATTACAATTTAGCAACAAGATTCTGCGTAAATTATGAGCTTGCTACAGCAGATAGTGAATATGGTATGCCCTTAGTAACAGAATATAATCCAACTGGTAACGATACTCAATATCCTGCAAGGGCAACTCTAAAAGAAACTTACGATTTTATAATTAAAGACTTAGATTCTGCTGCTTATTATAATAAAAGAAAATCTGTAGCTGGAAGTGTTTATATTACTCCAGATGCAATATTGGCTTTAAAAGCACGAGTAGCATTAGAGATGCATAATTGGGATAGCGCAATTTCTCTATCAAAACAGGTAATTGAATCGGGGGCCTATCCTCTTATAGGAACATTAGAAGATTTTAGAAAAATGTGGACTAATGATATGCCACAAGAATGTATAGTTCAATTATTTGGAGCAAAACCAAATGAACTTCCATCAACATCTGCTTTAGGATATATAAACTATAAAGCATCTAATAAGAGATATACTCCTTTATATGTTCCAGAAAAAGAGATTATAAACTCTTATGATAAAGGAGATATTAGATTATCAACTTACTTTAAAAAGGTTAAAGCCACAGTAGCAACAGGTAGTGCTCTAGTAAATATTTGCTATAAGTTTCCAGGTAATCCAGAGTTTTATACGGTAACTATTGGTGATAATGGTGATACAGTTTCTACTTCTAATGAATATAGAAATAAAATTAAATTATTTAGAGTTGCAGAACAATATCTAATTGCAGCAGAAGCTTATGCTTCT
>CAXYUL010000039.1:0-11220 GCA_964292095.1 uncultured Bacteroidales bacterium
TATATACTTATATTAGGAGAAACAGAAAGAGCTGCCAATTATGGCAAATATGGATATAAGCGCAATACTACCAAGCCATTAGACAGTATAAGTAACTTAGTTTGCTTTAGAGACGTTTTAAGTCAATCAAACACTACTCACAAAATTGTTCCTCTTATTTTTTCAGCAGCAGATGCACAAAACTACAATCTAGTTTATAAGAGTAAAAGTATATTAAGTGCTTTTAAAGAAGTTGGATTTAAAACTTATTTTATTACTAATCAAGAATATAACAAATCCTTTATGTCTCATTACATAAAGGAAGCAGATGAAAGTATAAAACTAAGAGATATAGATCCAAATTCCTTAGACCACAATCTCCTACCCTATTTTAATAAATTCATAGAGCAAGATACAAGCAAGAACCTTTTTTTTGTAATTCATTTATACGGTTCCCATTTTAACTACTACCAAAGGTATTCTAAAAAATTTAAGGTTTTTACTCCAGACAAAGCAGATTATATATCAACAAAAACCAAAACTGAACTTGTAAACTCATATGACAATTCAATTGTAAGTACTGCCGATTTAGTATCTCAGATAATTAAAAAAACAGATCAACAAAATTGTAAAAGTGTAGTCCTTTACTTATCTGACCACGGCGAAGATATTATTGATGATAGCAGGCATAGGTTCTTACACGCCTCACCTATTCCAACATATTATCAGCTACATATTCCATTTATAATATGGTTTTCTAAACAATACAAACAAGTTAATAAAGAAAAATACAACAACACCTATTTAAATAAAGACTCTGCAATATCAAACAATAGCGTATTTCACTCTCTTTTAGATTTTGCAGATATTAACACACAATACTTTATTCCTAGTTTAAGTGTCTGCTCAAAAGAATTAAAGGAGATAGAGCGAGAATATCTTACAGACCACGATGGCTGTAGTAAGATTAGAGAACTTCCTTTACACAAATTTGATATTGAACAATTTAAGAAAAGAAACATTAAATATTAACAGCTATGGTAATTTTAGTTAGTGGGGTTGCTGGCTTTATAGGCTATCATCTAGCAAAAGCTCTATGCAATATGGGTCATAATGTAATTGGAATAGATAATCTTAACAATTACTATAGCGTAGAATACAAACAAGATAGGCTAAATCAACTTAATTTTAAAAACTTCAGCTTTATTAAATGCGATATATGCAATATAGAGCATCTAAAAGAAGTATTTGATAATAACAAGATAAATATAGTCTGTAACCTAGCTGCTCAAGCTGGTGTAAGATACTCTTTTGAGAATCCTTTTTCTTATATCCAATCTAACATAGTAGGCTTTACTAATATACTAGAGATTAGCAGAATACATAATATAGAACATTTTATATACGCATCGTCCAGCAGTGTTTACGGAAATAATAATAAAATTCCATTTAGCGAGAGCGATTTTGTAGACAATCCCCAAAGCATTTACGCTGCAACAAAAAAATCAGATGAACTAATAGCCTACGTATATTCTAAACAATATAAAATGCAAACAAGTGGATTAAGATTCTTTACAGTATACGGGCCTTGGGGGAGGCCAGATATGGCACCGTTTATTTTCCTTAAAGCCATACTTAATGCAGAAGCAATTAAGGTTTTTAATAATGGGAATTTAAGCAGAGATTTTAGTTATATAGATGACATTACTAATGGTATTCTTAAATTAATTAATACAAAAAATAGAGAAGAAACATATAAAATTTATAACATAGGAAAAGGCTCCCCTATTAAATTAATGGATTTTATAAAAACTATAGAAAAGGTAAGCAAAAAAAAAGCAATTATAGAATTTGAACCTATGCAAAGGGGAGATGTATATACAACCTATGCCGACACTAGTTTAATAGAAAAAGAGCTTCTATTTAAACCTAGTACAAATTTAGAAGATGGCATAGAATACTTCTATAAATGGTTTAAAGATTACAGCCTAAAAAAAATATTTAAGAAATTATAATTTATTTATTTTTTTTTTATCTTTACGGCTCAAAAGTTAAGATAATGCCTTATAGGGCTTGATATCAGATATAAGGATTGCACTTTTGGTATACATACCTACAAACTTAATTCAAAATTGTTAACAATTGGTTAAGACAGATTTTACCCAGTTAATAATAAGTTCCCAGAATCTTATTCACAACTACAATTACTTCAAATCTAAATTGAAGCCCCAAACAAAGCTCTTAGTACTAATTAAAGCAAACTCCTATGGACACGGCGCAATAGAAATTGCAAAAATCCTAGAAAAAGAGAATGTAGACTATTTTGGAATAGCACATCCCATAGAAGGAATAGAGCTTAGAAAAGCTGGAATTACTACACCTATTTTAGTTTTAACTGCTGGATTAGACCATTTTAATGATATCACCTCATATAAGCTTACACCATCTATACCATCAATCGAATCTTTAAAACTCTTTAATGAATATACAATAAACAACAATATTAAAAATTACCCAATTCATATAAAAATAGACACTGGCATGCATCGCCTTGGCTTTATGAACAAACAAATTGATGAATTATGTAATTTTCTATCTAGCAAAGAATGTAATATTAAAGTAGAAGGTGTCTTTAGCCACTTTGCAGCATCAGATGAACCTCAACATGATAGTTTCACTTTAGGTCAAATAGACTTATACAAAAGAATAAGCGACAGAATAGAAGAATGTTTAAAATATAAATTCACAAGACATATATTAAACTCTGCTGGCATAGAACGATTTTCTGAATATCAATTTGATATGGTAAGATTAGGTATTGGAATTTACGGCATAAGTTCTATAGACCAATCACTATTAAAACCAATTATAAGATTAGAATCTAAAATAATACAAATAAAAGAATTAGACTCCTCTGACGGAACAGTTGGCTACGGTAGGCGTAGCACAATAATCTCCCCTACAAAAATTGCGACCATAGCGCTAGGATATGCAGACGGAATAGATAGGCACTTAGGCAGAGGAAATGCAAAATTTTGCGTTAACGGCAAACTTGCTCCTACCATAGGTAATATTTGTATGGATATGTGCATGATAGATATTACAGGTATTGATGCAAAACTTGGAGATTATGTTACAATATTTGGAGAGAAGCCTAGTGCAATTGACTTGGCAAAAATATTAGATACTATCCCTTACGAAATATTTACATCTGTTTCTAAAAGAATAAGCAGAATAGTAGAATAACATTCTGTATACACACCACATAATACAATTTTACACACTTTTGCTCAATAAGCCCATTTCACATACTACTGATTATTAATAAATTACATTAATATTCCACCTAGGCACTTCTATTGCCTTATATTAAGACAGAAGTGCAGTTTTGGCACTAATAGTAATAAACTATTAATTAAAAAATAAAAAGTATTATGAAACAGATGATTTTAACAGCAGCCCTTGTAATGGGAGTATTCAGTTTTACGGGAGTTCAATTGAACGCAGAGAACAACAATAGTAATGTAAATATTATTACAGAGAATATTATTAGTCAAGATGATTTTAAGGATGTAAAAGCAGAAGACTTATCTGCAGTTATCCAAGAAAAGTTAAAAGTATATGCAGAAAGCAATGAGATTAAAGCTTTAGCATACAGTGCGCAACTAGATTTAGTAAGAGTAAATCTTATTTCTCTTTCAGATAAAACAGAGAGCATTGTTTATTTAGATAAAGAAGGCAAAGAGGTAGAATTACCTGCCACAACAACAGAACAAAAAGAAGAAACAATGTAAATGTAATACTACTCAAAACACATATACTTAAAAAGCTAAGTATCTAAAAAATGAGGGTGACTAAAAAATAAAAAAATTAGTCATCCTCTTTTTACGTTATTACAAATCACCTCTATTCTAAATATATCATATATGGCATGCATGGCCCTCACTTGTGCCATGCTATTAACCTAATTTATTTTTGCTTCTAAGCGCCTTGCTTCTTTGGACTTATTAATTATTTATACGTTTTCTAAATTCTCCAGGTGTTTCACCTAATAGACTTTTACATAATCTCACTAAATGTGGAAGCGAAGATAAATTAAATTCTTCTATAATATCTTTGAGCGGAATGGATTTATCTGATAATCTGTTTTTAATATGAGAAATCATTTTCTTCTGCATCCAACTATAAGGTGATTCTCCAAATTCTACTTTAAATTTTCTTCCAAAAACTCTTGTAGAAAGTCCACACATTCTAGCCAATTCTTGAGCTGTACCTGCTCTTTGATAATTTGCAAATACTTTAGTTCTAAAGTCTAAAGTCTCACCAATAATAGGATACAAAAATGAAGCTAATTCTTGTTTTGTATAATATGCTCTTAATAACCAAAAAAGCTCTTGAACTTTAATATCATGCAAATGAATACAGTTTGCTCCATCTTCTAAATATAAAGTTAGTAATTGCAAAAAGACCTTCATTTTACCTCTAATATCTAGAGATTTAAATTGGTAATCATGCTCAAGAGTAAATTTGTATAAACTTGAAATAGAATTTTTATCACAAAGATGAGTCACTTTATCACAAAAACAGACAAGATATTTACTATTAAGCTCCGCAGAGCACTTAAAAAAAGAAGATCTTGATATAAACACCATTTCACAATCTCCTATAATTATTTCTTTAAAGCCATCACAAGAACAAGATAATTGGCCATGTATAACAAAAATAATAAGATTAGTAGATGCCCTTCCATTATGAATGATAGATCCTATAGGAGCCTCCTTTAAAATAAAACCAGACTCAAAATCTTTTGCATAATTATGACACGAAGTATGTTCACTTATATACAATAATCCCATATTTTAATTTTCTAAAAATAGTAGCGTTTTTATAATGCAAACATAAGGTTGTTTTAGATATAAAGAATTACCATTTAATGACTTAAAATTACCAATTGTAACCAAAATAAAGATATAGAGCGTCTAGCGAAAATATTAAACACTAAACATTAAACATTAAGGATTTTAGAAACAAGCTCTATTAGTAAACCAGAGTCGCTTACATTTCCAGCTGAGCCGGTTTTACTTTTATAATCGTACTCTCTAATAAGAGAAATTATTTTAACAGATTGTTTTAGCTTAAAATTTTGCATTGCCAACGAATACTCTTGTACTTTAAATACGCCAGCATTACTTATTGCTGTAGGTAAAGAACATTTTTGTTGTTGCAAATATGCATTTGCTTTTAAAAGTTTAGAAAAATAGTAGAACATTCCACCAAGCAATACCACTAGCGGATATTTTTTTGAATCTGAGCCTAAGTAATATGCTATTTTAAATGCTTGTCCACTATTCTTTTCTGATATAGCCTTACACAATTGAAAAACATTAAACTCTCTACTTATACCTATGTTAAGTTCAATATCTTTAGCTGTAATAGTTTTTACTTCTAAATCAATGCCTTTTATCAACTTGTCTACCTCCAGCACCACCATTCTTAAAGAATTACCAATATGTTCTGCCATAAGGAGAGCTGCGTCGGGAAGAATATTATAACCTTTTTCTTTTATATACCTTGTTATCCACTTAGGCATTTCAAATTCCTTAATATTAAAAGATTCAAAGATTAGAGCCTTTGTTTTTGCTTTTTTATAAAAATTTGTTCTTTTATCTACAGATTTTTGTGTAAAGGCTAGAACTAATATTGTTTCCTCAGATGGAGAGTCGAGATATGTTGTTAATAATTCTAAATTATTTAAATTTTGGGCTTCTTTTATAATTATTAGTTGCCTTGTGGCAAACATAGGATAACGTCTAGCAAGGTTAATAATATTTGCAGTATTTGTTTGATTTGCATACAGAATTGTTTGGTTAAAATCTTTTTCGCTCTCCTCCAATACATTATCTATTAGAGCCTCTACTATTAAATCTACATAGTAAGGTTCTTCCCCCATAAGAAGATAAAATTGCTTAAATCTCTTGTATTTAATGTCTTCTATTATCTCGTTACACTCTAAATGGGAATCTGTACTTTGCTTTGCCATATTTAATTAAGATATTTAACTTATGGGGGTAAAGATAGCTAATATTTATGAATTTATATATTCAAGTTTTTTACATACTTTTGTAAGTTCAAATAAATGATATGGCTAACGAAACTATTTTTGATCCACTAAGAAAAAAGAGGGTAATTCTTACTCCAGAAGAAAGTGTAAGGCAACAATTTATTTTATGGCTAATTAAAGAAAGAGGGTTTAGAGCATCGCTAATGGCAAGTGAATGGGCAATTAACTTTGGCAAAAAGCTATACAGATGCGATATTGTGGCCTTCAACCGCCAAATGAAACCATGTATGATAGTTGAGTGCAAAGCAGAAACTGTTACTCTTAATAGATTGGTAATGGAGCAAATAATTAGATATAATTTTGTACTAAAGGTTAATTTTTTAGTTATTACAAATGGAGTAACTACCTTTGTGTGCAAATTAGATTTTAATAGTAAGACATATGAATTTATAGATAATATACCTTATTACGAAAGTATATATTAATGTTTATTAGTTAAGTAGATGAAAAATTATGAATTTTCTAAAAAATAGTATTTTTAAAGTAGTTTCTAGAGCAGCTAAAGAGCAAAATGTTAGGGCATTTGTAATAGGTGGATATGTTAGAGACTGCTTTTTAGGAAGAGAAAGTAAAGATATAGATATAGTTGTTGAAGGAAGTGGAATTGAGCTTGCAGAAAGAGTTGGTAAAATTATTGGAAGCAATGTAAGCGTATTTAAAAATTTTGGCACCGCCATGCTAAGAGATAAGTGTGGTTTAGAAATTGAGTTTGTTGGTGCTAGGAAGGAGTCTTATAGGTCTAATTCTAGAAAGCCTATTGTTGAAAATGGCACCTTGGAGGAAGATCAATTAAGGCGAGATTTTACTATTAATGCCCTAGCCTTTAGCTTACAAGAAGAAGACTTTGGAACACTAATAGATCCATTTGGGGGGATAAAAGATTTAAATAATGGAATTATTAGAACTCCTCTTACTCCCGACACAACTTATTCCGATGATCCTCTTAGGATGATTAGGGCAATCCGATTTGCTAGTCAGCTTAATTTTAAGATTATTCAAGAATCCTTAGATAGTATTAAACGTAATAAAAACAGACTAGAAATTTTATCTAGAGAAAGGATAAGTGAAGAGCTGCATAAAATACTTCTTTCTACTAAGCCTTCTATAGGGTTTAAACTTTTAGAGGATACAGAATTACTAGAACTTTTTATGCCTGCCTTAAGTAATTTAAAGGGAGTAGAAAATGTTGAGGGAAGAGGGCATAAAGACAATTTTGCCCATACTCTTGGGGTAGTTGATAACTTAGCAGAAGTATCTGATAAGCTATGGCTTAGATGGGCAGCTCTATTGCACGATGTAGGCAAGGCATCAACTAAAAAATATGAAAGCGGTATTGGTTGGACTTTCCATTCTCATGAATTTATTGGGAGTAAGATGGTCCCTGTTATATTTAAACAGCTAAAAATGCCTTTGAATGAAAAAATGAAATATGTGCAAAAACTTGTTCTACTTCATTTAAGGCCTATTGCTTTGGTACAAGAAGAAGTTAGTGATTCTGCCGTTAGACGTTTACTATTTGATGCTGGCGATGATATAGATGATTTAATGCTTTTGTGTAATGCAGATATAACATCTAAAAATGATAAACTTGTAAATAAACATAAGCAGAATTTTGCTCTAGTAAAACAAAAAATGATAGAAGTAGAGGAGAAAGATGCTATTAGGAATTTTCAGAATCCCATTACAGGTGAGATAATTATGGAGAGATATCACCTTAAGCCATGCAGTAAAGTGGGGCAATTAAAAGAATATATAAAGAATGCTATTTTAGATGGTATTATAGAAAATAACTATAACCAGGCTTATGCTCTAATGGAAGAACGCGCAAAAGAAATGGGGTTATAATATATATATCTTGCTTAACTGAGAAAATAAATTTACTTTTGCATACATAATATATTTAATATGCAAAAAATGAAAAAGATTAGTTTAGTAATTTTACTCTTAGTTACATTTGCTTTTAGTGCTAATGCACAAGGTGGAAATGGCTACCAAAACGCAGTTGGTGTTAGAGCTGGTTGGGGAGCCGAGGCATCTTATCAAAGGTATTTAGATCTTAACCACAGACTAGAATTTGGTTTAGGTATAAATAGATATGGTTTTGATGCTACAGGAATATTTCAGTGGATGTTTGATATCCCTTCTAATACATCTGGACAGTTTAAATGGTATGCAGGAGCAGGTGTTGGAACTGGAGGTTGGTATAATAAAGATTATAGTGGATTTAGCCTTGGATTTAAAGGTCAGATAGGTATTGAGTACACCTTTAAAATTCCATTATTGTTATCTATGGATTATAGACCAGGCTTATATCTTCTTCCATCTACAACCTTCGATTGGAGCAGTTTTGCAGTTGGTGTCAGATACTGCTTTTAATTTATAGAGCTTTTGGTATTTAACGTATCCGCGCCAAAATTTACAGCATTACCATTTAGTATAACATTTAGAGGAGAGGCCACTAGCGCCTCTTCGTCTGTTATTAGGCCTTTCTTTGCCAAAATAGCTGCTATCCTTCTAAAGTAGTAATCTAGTTTTGCAGGATTGAGCCTATTATCAGAAGTAAAATAACGCTGATAGTGTTTTGGCTTTGGTATAATAGATGCCAAGTAAATACACTCTTCTAAAGAAAGTTCAGACACCCTTTTGCTAAAATAAAATTGGGCAGCTTCTTTTATCCCATATACATTTGGCCCCCACTCTATTATATTAAAATATACCTCTAACATTCTACTTTTACTTGTTAAGCCCCTGCTCTCTATTAGCCAAACTATTATTGCCTCCTCCAATTTTCTAGCTATATTTTTCTTTTTGTTTAGAAATACATTCTTAACTAGTTGCATGCTTATGGTGCTAGCTCCCCTTGCAAATTTCTTTACTTTTATATCATAGATTAAAGCTTCTCTAAATGCATCGGGAAGAAAACCATTATGCCCCATAAAAGACCCATCCTCACTTTGCAGAACTACATTTTTTAGTATTGGAGGAATTGAGTCTAATGGCGTAAAATTCTCCCAAGTTTTCCCTACAGGAAAGGTCCTTATTGCCTGAGATTTTTCGTAAGCTGTATATAAAAATTCTCTACTCATTTTAGATAGATCTTCTTTACCAAAGGATTCTAGTCTAAAGCCATCTTTTAAAACACTAGATGATAATTTTAAAGAATCGGGATTAGAAAAATCTACATCTAAATAAAAATTATAGGCTAATTTGCCTACAGTTTTTAAACCTTCTAAATTCTCAAATAGTCCTTTTGGTAATGATTCAAAAAATAATTGAGAATTAAACAGAGCTTTATTTAAAGAAATAGTTAGATGCCATGGAGCTAGAGGATCTGCAATTTGTATTCCTTTATTATTAGTATTTTTTATTAATCTTATATAAGGGCTAAGACTTAAACTATTGATAATAAAGGTAGAGGAACTATCAAGTTCTAAACAACGCCTTCCTAAATGTAGCTTGTAATTAAAACTGGCTTTATTTAGATTTATTTGCTCTGGCGATATGGCTTGGTGATATAAATTTAGGCCACTTATATTCATTTTTGCCTGAATTTCTGCACTATCCCTAGTTAGTCTTTGTTGTTTAATAGAAAAGGCTAGAGAATCTAAAGTAATTTGAGCGCCAAAACGTCTGGCCAGATACGGCAGTTTTATATAAGATAAACTAGAACTGGGAGAAGCTGTACTTTTAGCTTTTATACAATTAGTACTTTTATCATACACAGCAACAATTTGCCATTTTTGCATTTGATTATCCTCACATACAGATACTTGTGTGGATAAATGATAGTCTTTAATTTGCAATGCAGAAATATTAAAACGTACAAAGTTAGAATCTCTCCTTTCACAGATTTGCATAAAATTTATGTTGCCATCTTTTGGAATAAATTTAGTTAAAAGTCCAAAGATGTTATTACTTGTCCTGCCAAACGAAGAGTGATTGTCTTCTATGTTAATGTTCTTTTTTATTTTTGAGCTATCTTGCGTTTTAAATAGAAAATCGTAATTAGAAATTGAGTCTTTTTTAATCAAATCTATTTTAAGCTCATTTATAAGTATTTGCTGCAGTTTAATTTTAAGTAATAATAAGGATGGAAAATCTATTTTTGCCTCTAATGAATCTAAGGTTAAAAGTGCTGGCTCTTTATTTTCCCAAATTTTAAGATTAGAAAGATAAAGTGTATTTAAGCCTTTTATTTTTAGAGTATTATAACTAACATTAATATTATAACTTGTATTAAGTTCTAATAATTTGTCTTTTACAATATAGTTTACAATAAGATTTTTACAAAAAAATAGACTTATCGCTATTGCAACAACAAATAAAAATATAATAATTATAAGTTTCTTGTAATTAATTTTTGTAAAAATCTTTGCTTTAATCATTATTTTAAAGGTGAGTTTGGCTCTTTTTTCATATAATTATACTCTAATCTGTCTACTAATCTAGGGAAAAATTTATTTAATACAACAGTTAACTTTCCAATTGGACTTAGTATTATTTGGACTTTCCGTTTTATGATTCCAGCAATCATTTTTTTAGCAACTTCCTCTGCACTCATCATTTTATCCTCATCTCTTGGAGTTTCGCCTTGCATACTTCCGTTTGCAGTAAGTGCTACATTTCTAATGTTAGAACTAGTAAAACCAGGTGCAAAAATCATTACATGCAATCCATCGTGTAAATGCTCAATTCGTAGGGTATCTAAGAAGCCATAAATAGCAAATTTAGAAGCAGAATATCCGGTTCTGGCTGGCAATCCTTTAAAACCAGCAATAGATATTACACCTACAACAGATCCTTTTGTTTGCAAAAGCCATGGAAGTGCATATTATGTACAATATACTGTTCCCCAAAAATTAACGTCCATTAGGTTTTTAATAACTTTTAAATCTAAATCTTTAAACATCGCCCTCATAGAAATACCAGCATTATTGACCAATATATCTATACGCCCAAATTTGCTAATTGCCTTATCTATTAGAGCTTTGCAATCATCTTGTTTTTGCACATCGGTCTTAATAGCTATTACAGACTTTGCCCCCAAAGCCTTCATTTGATCACAAAGTTCTGTAAGTTTATCAATGTTTCTAGCTGCTAGGACCACTGATGCTCCCAAT